>CBDVER010000392.1:0-2330 GCA_965373055.1 uncultured Thermoplasmata archaeon | reverse complement strand
AAGCATATTGTAACACTGTTAACAGGATGCCCCCTGGTGGGCCCGCTTTGTACCTGTTTTCAGCAATTACAGGAATTATCGTTTCATACGTCCATCCTGAAATCGTACGATTTATATAGAACCACTTTGTACGGGGGACCGACCACAATTTGAAGGCCCGGTGGGCCCTCAAGGTCTTCAACAACCCCCATCTCCCTTGTCCCTAAGGGGCGGGAAGGGGGAATCGGAGGTATTCAAGATGTCAGTCGATGAGATAATGGACAGGGTAATTAGCAGAAATCCCGGCGAAAAGGAGTTCCACCAGGCTGTCAAGGAGGTCGTGGAGTCCCTGGAACCGGTGATCAAGAAGAAGCCTGAGTACGCAAAGGCCAGGGTCCTTGAGAGGATCGTCGAGCCCGAGCGTCAGATCATGTTCAGGGTCCCCTGGATGGATGATAGCGGCGATATAAACGTGAACAGGGGTTTCCGTATCGAGTTCAACTCGGCGATCGGACCCTACAAGGGCGGGCTCAGGTTCCACCCCTCGGTCTATATCGGCATCATAAAGTTCCTGGGTTTCGAGCAGATCTTCAAGAACGCCCTCACCGGCCTGCCGATGGGCGGCGGAAAGGGCGGCTCGGACTTCGACCCCAAGGGAAAGTCCGACAACGAGGTAATGCGCTTCTGCCAGAGCTTCATGTCGGAGCTCTACAGGCACATCGGACCCAACACGGACGTCCCCGCAGGCGATATCGGCGTCGGCGGAAGGGAGATCGGGTTCATGTACGGCCAGTACAAGAAGATCACCAACAGGTTCGAGTCCGTCCTCACCGGAAAGGGGCTCAACTGGGGCGGATCCCTCATCAGGCCCGAGGCCACCGGATACGGTAATGTTTACTTCGCCGAGGAGATGCTCAAGACCAAAAGCGAGACCTTTACCGGCAAGACGGTTGCGATCTCCGGGTCCGGGAACGTAGCACAGTACGCGGCCCAGAAGGTCAACGAGCTCGGAGGAAAGGTCGTAACCCTTTCGGACTCCGGCGGCTTCATCCACGACCCATCCGGCATCTCGGGCGAGAAGTGGGACTTCATTATGGACCTCAAGAACGTCAGGAGGGGTAGGATCAACGAGTATGCTGACAAGTTCGGCGTCGAGTACTATGCTGGAGAGAGGCCCTGGAAGATCGCCTGCGACGTGGCGCTTCCCTGTGCCACACAGAACGAGCTCAACGGCGATGAGGCAAAGGTCCTTCTCAACAACGGCTGTATCGCGGTATCAGAGGGTGCGAACATGCCCTCCACCCCCGAGGCCGTGGACATCTTCGTGGATGCCAAGACGCTCTTTGGGCCCGGCAAGGCCGCCAACGCCGGCGGCGTGGCCACATCAGGCCTGGAGATGTGCCAGAACCACATCGGCCTCTCCTGGCCCGCAGAGGAGGTTGACAGGCAGCTCCATGAGATCATGGTCAACATCCACAAGAACACATACGCCGCCGCTGAGAAGTACGGCTTCAAGGGCAACTACGTGGTAGGCGCCAACATAGCCGGCTTCGTGAAGATCGCCGACGCCATGCTCGACCAGGGACACTGGTAGGCATAACGAGGAATAACAAGCCCCGACTTTAGGGTCGGGGTATTTTTTTATTTTTGCAATCAACCAGATTCAATTAGGGTCCTGATCTTTTTTCCAGATCACAACGCCGTACCCGGACCTTCCATCCACCTTCACGGTCACCGGACGATCGAGGTGAATGTGGCGCACCATCTTCGATTGGAATTCTGTTTCGAACCCCTTGAACCACTCCCAATCCAGGTGTGCTTCTTTGGAGCCGTGTGTGAGAGTGAAATAGGGGATCCCCATGGAGGTGAGGTTGTGGAAGAAATGGGTCCCGTGGGACGGGTCCACCCTGAAATCCTCGGTGGAGTATTCCACGATCACCCTGGCGTTTGAGATCTGGTCCCAATCCGCCGGTATCCCCAGCCAGCGGTCCCTGGTCCCCCATCTGCCCGGGCCGATGAGCAGGTACGGCCTCCCCTCCATATCCTCGTTGAGCTTTCCTATCTCGTTTGCGATCTCCCTGGTCATCGAGGAGTCGAACGTATCCGGAGGAACGAAGATGATATCCCTGATATCATCAACACGCCCGTTTCCCATGACCTTATTCGACCGTATCACTGCGGACCCCTTATCATCATCGTTAATGGTCAGCTCCACCTTTTCCTTAAGTGTGATGAAAGGCCGTATCTGGAGGGCGTGGAACTCGTGGACGCCATCATCTCCCATCCTCGTCCCGAACTCGAGCTCCACAGGGCGGCCCATCCCCTTTCCACCTATGGACAGCAGGGTCTTC
>CBDVER010000391.1:0-2332 GCA_965373055.1 uncultured Thermoplasmata archaeon | reverse complement strand
TTTGTACCATTACACATATATAATGTAATGTCCAAAGGAGATATGCACAGCAAGGACGTTTGATCTCGGCATCTATCAGATGTCCACTGGAATCAGATCATAGAGGTGAAATGAATGGACGCTTTTTCAAGTTTTGGAAAAAAGAACTACCTGTTGACCCTGGCCACCGTGGGGCTGTTCATAATGATGGCATTCACGGCGATACACTTCATCCCGGAAATAGAGGGAGATGAAGGTGAATCGAATATCGAACCATTGGCAACAAGAGGGGGAAGGCTAACGGGAGAGGCCAGCTTCGAGGATGGCCAATGGCATGAATCTTTCTCCTATGTGCCGTCCGCGGGCAGTGCTACAACGGCTTACTTTGGAATAAACATTGCAACCGGGGATGTCAATGGCGACGGATATGATGATGTCGTCTTATGCGCGCCCTATGCAAACAGCGTCTACATATTCTTTGGGATGACCACGGTCGGCTACTCCCTAACCCAGGAGAACGCTGACGTCACTATCTCAAATTCATTCCTTTTCTTCGGAAAAGGATTGGCTGTGAACGACGTGGACGCGGATGGGATCGATGACATCCTGATCGGCTCATACACGACAGGCTTTTACAAGGGGGAGGCGCACCTGTACTGGGGCCGTACAACCTGGAAATCCTCATACAGCAGTCCGGACATCACGTTCCAGGGATCTTCCACCTATCGCTACTTCGGCATGAACGTGTGGATCGGCGATGTGGATAACGACGGATACGGCGATATCATCGTGGCGGAGCCACAGTATTATCAGCGCCTCTACAGAACTGAATACTGGGGCAACAGTTCGACCTATATAAGATACAATTATACGGGAATGGTCTATATCTTCTTCGGCAAGGCCCGGGCCGATTGGACCGACACCACCTTGGATGCCGGTGACGATGAGTGGGATGTGAGGATCAAGGGATGGGTGCCGGTCGTCAGTGAATATAGACGCGCATATCCGGGATATTACTCGGGCCAGGCGATCCATACGGGGAATTTCAACGGGGATGATTACAACGATATCGTCATCGGATCCTACTATGCAGATAGTTACAAGGGCGCCACATGGTTAGTACCCGGGAGAAACAGGTCCAATTGGCTTCAGGGCGGGGGACACTATGACATGCTGGAGAAGCAGGGTGACTATCTCATGTTCACCACAACAATGTCCAATTCCGATTATGGTATGAATCCAAGGCTCATGGACCTGGATGGTGACGGGCTTGATGACTTCATCTCATGCGAGAAGGACGGAGATGGGCGTGCCTTTGTTGTCTGGGGCACCACGAACATGACCTACCTTCTCAATCATACAATAGGCAGCTATCCTTCCGGAGGCCATATGCACCTCATAGATGATGCCGCCGACATAATCATCGATGGTTTCGCCGATAGCGGCACGTGTTCGATCTGGCCGGATGATTTCGACCAGGATGGGAATCTAGACCTCTTTATCGGCGGGCCATGGGGTACAAATGAGGATGGCTCGGAAGGTAAGATCGGCATCATATACGGTGGGGATAGAGCCTTCTGGAACAGATCGTGGGACACTGAAAACAGATCGTGGGACCTGGACGATGACGCGGATTGGATTGTCACCGGCGAAGTAGGCGAGGCGATCCCCTCCACCAACTGGGGAACTGCAATGTATACGGGTGACCTCAACGCCGACGGCTATCCGGACATGCTGATCGATTCTGCGGGGTGGAATAATAATAAGGGAAGGGTCTATGTGATCCTTTCGGAGGATCCTGTGGTCGAGGGAGATGGATTCTCACTGGTGGATGGATCCGGAATCAATGGCGACATCGTCGCCGCACAGTCGAGAGGCATTCCAGAAGAGGGTACCAGAGCTCCGGAGGATGACGGCTCCTACACCTTCAATGTCACATACAACAACTCGTGGTCTGTATTTGCCATGAAGGAGTTCAGGCTCGAGATAATACTGAAGGGAAACCACTTCGGGCTCGTCTACGATCTCGGCTACTCACC
Organism: uncultured Thermoplasmata archaeon; assembly: GCA_965373055.1. GTDB lineage: Archaea > Thermoplasmatota > Penumbrarchaeia > Penumbrarchaeales > Penumbrarchaeaceae > JAGLEG01. The sequence continues at coordinate 314 of CBDVER010000391.1, read as the reverse complement.
TGCAAACGACACCTTCTTCTTCTACAATAACCCGATCAAAGGCCTCACGATATCGGATCTGTCACATATGGAAATACAGGGAAAGAACCGGGCATCTATCGAGTTCAATGTGATCTTCATGCTCTCCTTCCCATCGCAGGACCCCATGAATGTCAGGATGACCCTCGATACAGGGCCGTCTCAGATAGAATACTTCTACGAGGACATGTTTAGGGTGTCGAAGGATTTCGTGCTTGATGTGCCTGACATCACGGTTATGAACGGAGAACAGCAGATAAGCCGCGGATCCTACCTGCCGTTCATAAACTCGCTGA
>CBDVER010000390.1:0-2341 GCA_965373055.1 uncultured Thermoplasmata archaeon | reverse complement strand
CTGGAGGGACAGAGGTGGAAGCTGCAGAAAGGTGCGGAGCCTCACGGGATGGGCCTGCCGGATTGGCAGATCATTGCCGGGATAGGCAAGGCCCTGGGAAGCGATGAGTTCAATTATGAGGCCGTGGAGGAGATCCAGAAGGAGCTGGATGAGAACGTCACTCTCCTCAAGGGTAAGGAACAGGCCGAGGGGGGCCGGTCACTGTTCCCAGTACTGGAGCCGGAGAAGATCCACCTGGTGGAGTTTGCCCCGTACGTTGCCAGATACAAGGGCACCCCAATTCATCTCATGGTGGATGACCTCAGGATATATCTGGAAGAGAACAACAGGATCCCAAAAAGGGATCCTGGCCCGGATCCAGAAGCTCCTGCATCCGGCTTCAAGGGGGTGAGGGAGTGATCCGAGAATACAGGATAATCGAGAAGTTCGAGGTGGTCCCGAACGTGCACAAGTTCGTGATCAGGGACTCCATGATAGCCAATAAGGCGGAAGCTGGACAATTCGTCCTGGTCATGGCAAATGAGAAGGGAGAGCGGATCCCCCTCACATTATCGGACTGGGACAAAAAGGAGGGGACCATAACCCTGTACGTGCTGGAATTGGGAGTCTCCACCATGGAGCTGATCTCCCTGGAGGAAGGTGATTCCCTGTACAGCCTTGCCGGCCCACTTGGCCTGGGGGCAAAGATCGAGAAGTTCGGCAGGGTCATCCGGGGTGGGGGGTGCTTTGGGGTCGGCGGAATATACCCGATCGCCAGGGCCATGAAGAAGGCTGGAAACCACGTGACCGTCATTATCGAGGGGCGAAGCAACTACCTCATGTACAACAAGGAGGAGCTTTTGGCAGTCGCTGACGAGTTCCATGTGGCCACATCGGACGGATCGGAGGGTACAAAAGGGCACGTCCAGGAGGTCCTCGTTAATTTACTTGAGGAAGGAAAGAAGTTCGACCGCGCCTACTTCATGGGATGTACCTTCATGCTGATGAACTGTGCAACGGCCACCAAACCTTCCGGCGTTCCAACGGGAGTGGCCCTGAACGCGATAATGCTTGACGGAACGGGGATGTGCGGATGCTGCAGGGTGACCGTCGACGGGGAGACCAAATTCGTCTGTGTGGACGGGCCCGAGCTGGATGGACACAAGGTGGACTGGGACGAGCTGTTCATCAGAAAGCACATCTATCGGGAGGAGGAGGCCGTATCGTATCAATCTCACACGTGCAGGTCCAGCACAGGATACGAGCGTGGAGAGAAAGAGCGCATATCCGGAGGTGATTCCTGATGGCGGGCCGCGGAGAGAGGGTTAAGATGCCTGAACAGCCCCCCGAGGTGCGTGCCAGGAACTTTCAGGAGGTCCCCCTCGGGCTCACGGAGGAGCTCGCCATCGCCGAGGCAGAGAAATGCCTGCAGTGCAAGAATCCTCTCTGCGTCACCGGGTGCCCTGTAGCTGTGAAGATCCCTGAATTCATCAAGCTGATCAAGGAGGAGAGGTTCGCAGAGGCTGCGAGGAAGATCAAGGAGACGAATGCGCTTCCCTCCGTTTGCGGGCGGGTCTGCCCCCAGGAGGTGCAATGCGAGGCAAAATGTATCCTTGGGATCAAGTTCGAGCCGATCGCGGTGGGCTACCTGGAGAGGTTCTGCGCCGATCACGAGAGGGATTCCGGGGCCACCGAAATACCCGCACCTTCCTCTCCAACGGGAAAGAAGATCGCCATCATCGGCTCGGGCCCTTCGGGCCTGACCGTTGCGGGAGACCTCGTGAAACTGGGACATGAGGTGGAGATCTTCGAGGCGCTCCATCAGCCGGGGGGCGTGCTCACATACGGGATCCCCGAGTTCAGGCTTCCCAAACGGATCGTGCAGTCCGAGGTGGAGAACCTCCTCAAACAGGGGGTCAAGCTAAGCCTGGACTCGGTGATCGGGAAGATACGAACTGTGGATGAGCTGATGGATGAGGATGGGTTCCATGCCGTTTTCATAGGTGTTGGGGCGGGGCTCCCCTCATTCATGAAGATACCCGGAGAGAACCTGACCAACATCTATTCCTCCAACGAATACCTGACCAGGACCAATCTGATGAAAGCCTATCTGTTCCCCACATATGCCACGCCGGTCGAACGTGGGAAAAACGTCGTCGTCGTTGGTGGGGGCAACGTGGCCATGGACTCCGTCCGAACGGCCCTCAGGCTGGGAGCGGAGAGGGCGATGATAGTTTACAGAAGGGCAATGGAACAGCTCCCGGCCAGGAAGGAGGAGGTCCATCATGCGGAGCAGGAGGGGGTTGAGTTCCACCTGCTCAACAACCCCATCAGATATATTGGAGATGAAAGTGGGTGCGTA
>CBDVER010000389.1:0-2342 GCA_965373055.1 uncultured Thermoplasmata archaeon | reverse complement strand
CCTTCAACTCTTCCCAGACCTTCCAATAATAAGGATTGTCGGATAATATCAATTCATATCGATCATAGAGATGGTCTCTTGAAGATCTAAGATTCCTGAATGATTGTGTAAAATTGAGCATAGGTCTTCCTGGCTTGTTCCAACATGAAGTGGTAATAAGCTCTCTTGTTCCTTCTTGAAAGGCCCTTGGCGATGGCATTGTAGTAAGCAGTGGAGTTATTTGAATAGATGATAATGGGGAAGTACCCATTGCTCATTAGGATCTTGTTCATTATCATCCGACCAGTTCGACCGTTACCGTCCATGAAAGGATGTATCTCCTCGTACTTCAGATGGAAGTAGAGGGCGATCTTCAATGGATGCTCCTTCTTCTTGTTCTCCTTGTAGTACTCGAGCAGTTCGGATAGCTTCGAAACCACCAGCTCGGGTGGAACGGTTTCCATGTTATTCACAACGTTCCTCTCTGTCTTGAAGCCCCTTAGGTATGGCATTCCGTTCTGCATTAGAAGGTCCTTGGTGATGACATAGTACAATCTCTTGATGGATGGGATGTTGAACTTGAAACCAGTCCGTATGTATTCCATTGCATTGATTGAATTGAATACCTCCTTCACCTCGTTTGCGTTCTGATACCTGCTGTTCCCGGTCTCGATTATTTTTTTGACTTCTTCGGCAGGAATTCGAGACCCTTCGATGTTGTTGGAATTGAATATGAACTCCTTGGCAAACTCAACAAGAACGGTCTCCTGGCTCTCCTTCGCTTCTAATAGGTTATCTATCTTGATCGACAAGAGTTCGACATCGAAGAGAAGCTTGTCGCTGTACGAGATATCAAGGTCCTCTAACAAAGGTTTCCTGAGGGTGAATTCCTTATCAGAAATATGGTCCAGGTTCCTTAATAAGTAGTCCCGTTTGTTAATTGTAGGGACGTTCTTCCCGATATGTTCTGAGATCCTGTAGGTCCTTCCCATGATTCTCTTCTTCTTCACGAAGGAGGCATATTCCTAATCCTTGACCTTCTTGATCTCTATGTGGTACATTGTATAGTAATTAACCACCATTGTATATATATTTTACCTTATGGGCAGGAAATATCGACGGGGTATTTCCTTTCTTGGCAGGAAAAATGCTCATTTAACAGGTCTATTGATCAATAATTGTATGGATAAGCGTATTCTAAGGATTGTTGGTATATCTCGAGTATATGTTGCATATATATTTCGGTTTATCCAATCCTTCTGCCTAGAAACAGGGGGAGTGAACTCGCCCTCCAGGGATTCTGTGTGATTCCCCCAGATAACCTTTCGGAGGGACCCGACGGTGGGACGGTCAGGTCATGCCCGGGACGGCCAAGCGGCCTCACGGGAAGTTGGTGGGCATGTCGATGGAGCCGATGAGCTCCCCCATGTGCATGAGCTGGACCTTGGAACCCTCCCAGGTCCGGTCCATGCCCGTGATCTTTATGGAGTCCCCGGCGGTCATCTTCGGATCAGTGGGTTCCAGCTCCACGTACCAGTACTCCACGTCGATGGGGGCCGTGCTGTCGTAGGTGCCCGCCGTGTCATCACTGAGATTTGTCAGTGACTGAAGTATGCTGCCGTTGTGCGACTTGACGAAGATGTCCACCTCTATCCAGTGGACCGTCTCGTCCCGCAGCGTCAGGGTGTAGATGTCAAGGGTGGCGTCCCAGACCGTTGCGTTCCCCCTTGTGTACTTCAGTATCTTGGGTGTGGAGAACTTCACCACTACCTTCTCCTCGTTCGGCTGGTCCACAGCCCGGGAGACGATCAGCCAGACGGTGACGGCCAACACTACCGTGATGGCCACGATCAGGACCTCGCCGATGACGGGGGACACGCCCCCGGTCCTCCTCTTGAACACACGCTTGACTCTCAGGGCTCACACACCTACCGGCATCGGGAGAAAAAATCCTCCCAGAGCGTTTGAAAATGGCTTGCCAACGATAAATGTTTCGGGCCAATCCCATGAAATTGGAAAGAAGGGTTCAACCGGCCAGCCATCGCCAGTAGGTGTTCACCATTATCAACATGATGACGAGGGATGCGAACCACAGCGGAAGCCCCACCCGAAGGAAGTCCTTGCTCGTGATCATCCCGGAGGCGTGGACTATGGTGTTGGGAGGGGTGCCGAACACCGTGATGTAGGCGAAGCCGGACGCCATGGCCGTGGCCATGGTGGTGTAGAAGGCGTACTCCGTCTTCTGGGCATCGTCGGCACCGATGATGATGGCCATGGGAACGACGATGGGCAGCAGCAGGGCAACGGTCGCGGCGTCGCTCATGATGTTGGTGAAGATGGCCGCCAGAATGAGGATCAAGGTG
>CBDVER010000388.1:0-2343 GCA_965373055.1 uncultured Thermoplasmata archaeon | reverse complement strand
ACCTGAACAGATAAGGACGTATACACTACAATTCCACTAATTCTGGTTACTATCAACCATCCAGTCGAGGGATCACACACCGTTTTCCTGTGCAAAACGTTAAATCATCGTAGTGTATATATACACTACCATGGCTATCCACAAGGTCAAACGAGGCGACAGGGTTTACCTCTCGGAATACAAGAGCGTCCGGGAGGGAGAAAAGGTCAATAGCGTCTTCGTGAAATATCTCGGGCCAGAGGACGAGATCGAACAGGGAATAAAACCAAAGAGGCGTGTCATGGACAGGATACAGCTATCCCGGTCCTACAAGGCGGGGGACGTCACCCTGTTGTGGGAGATCGCGAGGGATCTTGATATTCAGGGCATTATCGACGGAATCTGCTGCCAAGTTCATCCCATCCCGGGCCCCTCCCCCGGGAAATTCCTTACGGCATGGGCCATAAACAGGGTCGTTGACCCGGAGAGCTGCACGCAACTCGAACGTTGGGTCCCGACGACCGATCTCCCAGCGTTACTGGGGGTGGAGCCAGGATCCTTCACGAAGGACGCGTTCCTCACGTCCCTCGATTTCGTTTGCTATCACGACGCCTCGACCCATCGCATCGTGGACCACACCGCGACCATCGACGACACGTTCTACCAGCGCTGGCGACACGACCATCCCCTCCCGCCGGGCGACAGGGAGACCGTGGCATACGACCTCACCTCCGTACTCTACTTCGGGGTGACCTGTCCCCTGGCGGAGCTTGGTCACAAGGCCCGCAGGACCGGACGCCGCCAGGTCAACCTCGCCCTCCTGGTCTCGAGGCACGACAGGTATCCCGTCGCCCACTTCGTCTACAACGGGAGCCGCAACTCGTCATCAACCGTGAAGAACCTGATCGCACGGCTTTCCGACATCTCCATCCAGGCCGGTACCATCGTCTGGGACCGCGGCAACGTGTCGAAGGCCCACGTGGCCGAGGTCGAGGGCACCGGTTGGAAGCTCATCTGCGGGATACCCAAGACCTCGAAGGAGGCGTGCGGGATCGTCGACGGCACGGATGTCTCGATCGACATCGACACGTTCGTCCACAAGGGCAGAACGGGTCATATCTACGCGACCAGGACCGAGGGGCGGCTGTTCGGTCGGGAGCGTTCCGTGGTCGTGTACGTGAACCAGGAGAGGAGGACGGGCAGGACCAGCACCCAGCATGATGCGTTGATGCAGATCGGCAAGGAGCTCGACAAGTTGAGCGAGGACGGGGGGGAATGGTCGGAGGCGGAGCTCCACAGGGGGATCGACAAGATAGTTGGAGCCTGGGAGGGATGCGTCCACACCCGTGTGAAACGCAAGGGCGATGGACCACGCATCGAATGGAGATACAAGAAACGGGAGATATCGAACCGCGAGAGGTCGTATGGCAAGTACCTCCTCCTCTCTACCGACGACTCGCTCCCGGCCGGGGAGGCCTTGAGGACCTACTTCGAGAAGGACTTCGTCGAGAAGGTGTTCCGGATCCTCAAGACGGGCGAGGACATCGAGCCCGTGAGACACAGGCTCGAGCCCCGCGTTCGAGCCTACATGTTCGTCTGCGTGCTGGCATACCGGCTGCTGTCGGCGCTCCGGTCCCGTATCGTGGCGTCCTTTGGTGAGGAGAGGGCATGGGAGCGCACGTTCGAACTTCTCCGTGAGCTTTCCCGGGTCGAGCGGACGGAGTTGGAGTTCGGGAACGAGGTCAAGACGATGTATCTCAACGTACCGAAACCCGCAGAGGACGTGCTCAAGAAGATCGGTTTGAAAGACCTGCTCAAGGAAGAAACGAGGCTGAAGGATGTGTAGTGTATACATCCTCGCTATTCAGGACAGGAGGCATATAACTTGACCGATCCAACGGATGATGAAATAACTCTTGCGAACAAGATTATATCGTACATTGAATCATCTGCGAAATGGTACCAACACATCGATATTGGACTATGTTTGATGAAGCAAAAGCGCGATTGGAAGATCATTGCTGGTTTCATTAAAATAGTACCAAAACTTGATGAGGTCACACAAAGCAATACATTGGACTATGGTGATATTATATTATCAAGATTCCAAATACCCATAACTGATGCCAAGAAGCTTGTCGATTCGACCGTTAAAGATAAGATATTAATTCATCCAGATCTTGGTGAAATTGAGATTGAAGGACGTTTATCGGCATACTCAAATAAACTCGAAATCTCCTATTATAAAAAAGAAAGTCAATATCAGTGGGGATATACTTCTAGTAGATGGCCATATTATTATTTTGAAATTGGATTGAACCGGAATGGACAACCAGAAACAAAGGGACTTGTGAAGAAAGGATT
>CBDVER010000387.1:0-2354 GCA_965373055.1 uncultured Thermoplasmata archaeon | reverse complement strand
TTGCCTTCAAGAGCCACAGCTCACAGCTAACTCCAGGGGGCACATCGTAGAAAAGTGACACAAGCGCCAATGGAGGCTCCAAGACCACTACTCCCATCGATACCTTCCACGGGCCCACGTCCATTCCCATCAACCTCAATGGAAGCGCCAGATTGAACCTTCCAACGATCCCAAGATTAAGAGAATCGGGGAGCTGAGCGGAGTCCGGAACCATCTTCGAAATGGCCGAAGGCATCTCAACCTCCGCAAAGAGCCTCATCTCGATATGACAGTATGATAGGATGTCCAACGGGAACGAGCTGAGAGAGAAGGACCCCTGGGGGTTCTTTATGTTCTCAATTAGCGACACGACGTTCTCATGGACCCATTGGAGGAACCGCGCGAACGCCTCCCCCTCCGCGATGAATGCCAGCTGGAAACCCACCCCCGCCGTTCCCGTTCCCGCATTGGCCACCTTCAGCTCTATGAACATCCTCACCTCGATGACAAGCTCCCTGATGGCGGACACCACCCTCTCCACGAAAAGTTCGATCCCCCGCTGGACCAGGTGAACGAGGCAGTTGAAGGTCAGCCCGTATAGTGAATACGCCTCCTTCCACGCCTCGGAGATGGAGGAGGTCAATATCGATATTATAAGTGATGAAAGTGAGAACACCCCTCCCCCATTTGTTTCACCAGGCGAACCCTCCCCCCAGCGGAAAACGCCGAAGCCGTCCATGTCCCTGGAGAACCATCCCTCTTCAAGTTCATCGATCTCCGCCTGGTCCCAGATCTCCCCCGAGGGTGATCGGAATATCATCACGGCCACCTCACCGCCCCCGAACCAGTTCATGAGGTTCTCATCGGAGAGGGAGACCACTCCGTACACCTCACCGGCCCCCTGTATCCTCCATGACCCTACAGCATACCCATCGAGGTCCCTTATCTCCAGGGATGATCCGGAGATCCCCAGGGATGTGGGGTTGTATATCTCAACGGAGGTGATGTTCCCGAAAGGATCGAATCCCACCTCGTTGATGTGGGGCCCCAGGTCCGTTGGCATCATGTACCGAAGCTGGAAGCCGGCATCGATGAAGGCGGATATCCCCAAGGGGGGTATCGGGACCTGGGGGGCCATCCCGAGGATGGAGCTGAGGGAAACCTCCAGCGTCCTGAACCTCACCAGCTCCGGGCACTGTATGGCGATCCTTATCACCTCCGCCCCCCTCCTCACCACCGCCCCTATGCTGATCATGTACGGGTGCTCGTCCATGAGTGGGTCCAGTTCGATATGCACCGCAACAGGTCCGATCTCGATATCTACGGTACAGTTGAAGACGATGGATCCATTGGGTATCCTGTCCAGGGAGAGGTGCAGGTACAGCCCAAGGGAATCCATGGTCAGGTCGAGGTTTAGAAGCGCCCCCTCCTCCCCTTTCAGTGCGGATATCTCGGACCGGAAGACGATCCGGGCCCCGCCGATGGCAGCGCTCTCCTCAACCTCTTTTATACCCAAAAGCCCCGCCCCTGCAAGGACGGCGGTGGAGATCCCCTCCTCCACGACGCTCCTGATCAGCTCCTTGACGCCCTCCCTTGCGGTCTGCGACAGGTCCATGGAGATGTTGGTCAGAACCCTGCTAACCTCCGCGAGGTCGAGATCCTTTCCCTGGGCCATGTCCACCACAAGCGGCGGGAGCTCCGACAGTGAGCTCATGGAACCTCCAAGGAACTGGGTGGATGAGGACGCGATCGTCTCGAGCGCGATTCGTGCTATCTCTCCTGCAGCGTCGAGGGCGTCATCCAGAAGTGTGGGCCCCTCCGAATAGGTGAAGTGGTGAAGCGGCCATGATGTGGATATCTCCAGGTCGAGATCGAGGGTGATATTGGCCCTCCATTCCGACCGTATGACATCCATCGAAGTTCCTTCAAGCGAGTAAAAAAGGTCGTATCCACCCTCGAAGTGGACGTTCATGTACGATCTGTACCTGGGCTCCACATGGTATATCTCCTGGCTTCTGCTCCCGTCGGACCATGCCACCGAGACCTCCGGCTCCCCCTCCCTGCACATCCACGCCTCCGCGTTGATGGCATCATGTTCTATGTCTGCACCATCCCAGGTCGTTGGCCGGATGGTCCCGTTGCAGGGAGGGGGCATGAAGGTTCGGCTGCCCAGAACCCGAAGTGGGGCCAAGGCACACCTCTCGATCGAGCGGAGCGTCCCCTCGATCAGCTCGAAGAAGAGCGTTTCCATCTTCTCCTGCGCCCCATCCAGCAGATCGGCTATCTTCCCACCGCGGGTTCCTTGATCGTTCAAACCAAGGATCGCCCTGGTGAGAACGCCCCCACCCGTGTTGTTTTCGGAGACTGGCGAGAAC
>CBDVER010000386.1:0-2369 GCA_965373055.1 uncultured Thermoplasmata archaeon | reverse complement strand
ATATATAAACATATTGCACAATGTGGCAATATACAGGCAATAGATTTATTATTACTCATGCAATCTGAGGAGATGGTGTGAGCCAATGAACGCACAAACCTTGAATGATTGGGAGCCGGAGAAATTGGCTTTCGGTCCAGTTCCTTCAAGAAGATTGGGAAGAAGCCTGGGAGTGAACAACATTCCTCCCAAGATCTGTTCGTATTCGTGTATATACTGCCAGCTGGGAAGGACGAATGACTTCAGTGCTGTGAGGAAACATTTCTTTGGCCCCGAAAAGATATTTGAGGCCGTTTCCAGCAAGGTTCGATCGGCCGAGAAAATGGATCAGAAGATCGACTACATCACGTTCGTTCCCGACGGTGAACCCACATTGGATATCGACCTGGGAAGGTCCATCGAGCTGATATCCGACCTGGGTGTAAGAACCGCAGTGATAACGAATTCTTCACTCTTGTCCAGGCAGGATGTGAGAGATGACCTCTCATTGGCAGATCTCGTGTCATTGAAGGTTGATACCGTTGACGATCTGACCTGGAGGAAGATCAACAGGCCGCACCGTGACCTGAAGCTTGATGAGATCCTTGATGGTATCAGATCCTTCTCAAAGGGATATAATGGAACACTTGAAACCGAGACCATGATGGTCAATGGCATCAACGATTCGGAGGAGCGCATCCATCGGACGGCCAAATTCCTGGGCGAGGTCTCCCCCAAAACCGCAAATATTTCAATCCCCACACGCCCCCCAGCCGAGGATCAGGTCTCAAAACCATCGGAAGACAGCCTGAACACGGCCTATCAGATCTACAGGAAGCACGTAGGCGAGGTCAGGTTGCTCATTGGGTATGAGGGGAGCGGTTTCGCATCATTGGGCGATGTGGAGAAAGACCTCCTGAGCATTACTTCGGTTCACCCGATGAGGGAAGATGCTGTCAGGAAGCTTCTCGAAAGGAAGGGGAAGGAATGGGATCAAATGGAGAGATTGGTGAAGAGACGAGCAATAAAACGGGTGGAATATGAAGGGAGGTCGTTCTACCTCAGGAACTTGGAACATATCTGAGCTCGCTGAAATGAACTGCTGAGAGTAGAGTTCAAGATCATAAGTCCGTGACTATAAATATTCTTTTTGAAAAGAGGGAGGGTTCAAATTTCAAGAAGGAACTCCCACAAAGAGACAACCCTTACCCCTTCGGGTAGCCTCTCCTCACCGGTCCAGGTGATCAAGGTCCTCCCGGTAGTTTCATCTCCATCCGGGAACCTGTCGAAGGGATCGATCTCCCTTTCCATGTTCTCATGGGTCAGTGAATTGGTTACCTGGATCAGATCAACAACCTCTTCATTTTTTGTGATCACGAGATCCATTTCATTCCCGTTTTCCTTCCAGTAGAATACTTTGATCGAAGGATCCATGGAGGTCCTTCTGAGCATCTCAACGATAACTGCATTCTCCATCTCCCTTCCTATCTGCGGTCCCAGTATGTTTGACGCGAGTCCCGAGTCGGGAAGATACACCTTGGGAGTGGACAGATCCGAGGTCCTCTCTGATCTGGAATACTTCTTCAACAGCAGGGCGAATTCCACATCCTCCAGATATGACAGATACAGGTACAGGGTCTTCTTCGAGCCCTCATATCTCATTGATCTCCATGTATTGGCCAATCTGTTGATGGAAAGTGGCTTGGAATATGATGATATTACATTCCTTATGAGAAATCTCAACATCGGAAGGTTGGAGATGCCGAATCTCTCCACAAGGTCCCGATACACCACAAGATCCACATAATCATCGTAGAACCTCTGCCCGAGCACATCTTTACCAATTATACCGGGAAAGGAGCCTTTCTCCAGGTATTCCATAAGTGCCCTTCTGATCATCACGACGTCATTGGTTCCCGGATGATCCGAGATCTCAATATCCTTGAAGGAGAGGTACTCCCTGAAGGAAAGTGGAAAGAGGACCTGTTTAAGCGACCTTCCCCTGAGAGAAGTATCGATCTCCCTTGCAAGAAGTCCCGAGCTGGAACCGGTGAGGAAGATCCGGTATCTCTTTTTTTCGTAGAGGGAGATGACCGCCCGGGCCCATCCCTCTATTCTCTGTATCTCATCCAGCACTATCGTATCGGGTTCCCTTCCGTATATCTCATGGAAGATGGAGACCGAATCGAAAACGTCCATGGCTGACCATCCGTCAAGTTGGATATCATCGAAATTGAGGTAAAGGACACGGTCTGGGTCCATTTCCTTGACCATATCGAGCAACATATATGATTTCCCGGCCCTCCGGGGACCATAAATGACCTGAATGAACTCCCTTGAAGGTGTGAGAACGATATTCCTCTTTCTTATCTTTAACCTTGAGAGATCAT
>CBDVER010000385.1:0-2373 GCA_965373055.1 uncultured Thermoplasmata archaeon | reverse complement strand
TAATGGGATCATGTATGTGATGAATACCGAGTTCCACTCGGTCATCTGGACGTTTGACACCGGCGGTAGGATCCTATCATCTCCCGCAATATGCAACATCGATAACGATGATGAGCTGGAGATCGTCATCGGGTCCGACTCCGGCAAGGTCTTCTGTTTCGATGGGGACCCGAGCGATGGAATAGATGAGGGTTTCCCCTATCCGGGAGATGGAACCTCACAGGACGTCCTCTGGGTTTATGATACCAAGACACCCATAGGCATCTCGTCCCCTGTCGTTGCTGATATTGACCTGGACGGGCAGCTGGAGGTTATAATCGGTGACAGTGAGGGAACCGTGTGGTGTATCTCCGCCGGCGGCAGGTCCACCCGCTGTCAGAAGGATTGGGTAACATCGTGCGGGAACGATAATCGGACCGGCCAATATCGTTTCTCCAATTGGTATGGTGTTGATCTATATCCCAAGACCGGACCCGACGGAAGACCTGAATCCCTGGGGACGTCCATTCAACCCGGTGAAACCCGCACCTACAATATGACCGTTGAGAACACGGGTTTTGGAATTTTCGAGGGTTTCAAAGATAAGATCATGGTCGAGCTGGACCAGGATTCCGTCCCAACAGGATGGGCTGCGAAGCTTTACCTGCCAAAGGACTGGGGAATTGAGAACCCCAATTATGTCATGCTCGCATCGCAGAAGACAGCACCTGTGAGACTCATGATCACGGCACCATGGGAGGGGGAGATCGGTGAGATGGCGAGGATCAACATTACCGCCGTATCAACAGGTGATCCAATGGCCTGGGATAAATGCACCATCCTTGCCATCCTGGACCTCTTTGTGGATTTCGAACTATCCTATCTCAAGCAGGTGTCAGTGGACGCGCTGGATCCGCTTGTGGGCCAGAAATGGGATAAGATCGACCCAGGTTCCTCAAGGATCTATTCTCTCAGCGTTTTGAACAGAGGCAATCTCAACGACACCTACAACATCTCGCTGATACCCCCTCCTGTCCATGCTGGCTGGAACTGGAGCTTTATGGAAACGGGCACCATCAACGCGACTGTCAGCCTATCCGCACCCCTCTTTCGAGAGTTTGGAGGGGTCTACGGTGCAACATTGACCGTTCAGGTTCATTGTCCGGATAATGCAACATATGGCGAACCACAGTCGGTCACGGTAGAGGGGATCTCGAAATTGAGCCTGGAGTCGGATGTCAAGGATATCGTAAAGAGAGACACCATTGTTCTCAATGTCACGAAAGTTGTGGATATCTATGCGTATGCTGAAAATGATTCAATTGAGCTAACGCCACATGAGAAGGGGACATTTGACATTTGGATCGGGAACAATGGCAATACCAGGCATCTTGAGGTACTTGTGAGTATTAACAATAAGCAGTCCGGATGGGATATTAGGTATCCTGCCGATCCGGTCGGTATTTTCGGATTGGAGATGACACATGTCGAGATAACAGTGAAAGTACCCGGGTATCATATCTCTGATCTGAACTTCACCGTTCAATTTAATTCGTTTCATGGTTCAATTGTGGAGCTTAACCTCAGTGTGAGGGTCAATGCCATTTAGCACGTCAATGCGGATCTCCTCACCGAGCAGCCCATCGATATCGAACATGGCAGATCGGGGTCCGCTCTGGTAAAGATGTGGAACAATGGGACCGAACAGGAGGTTATACGCCTCTCGTATCAGGGGGACGATCGGATCTCCGTCTATTTCATGTTCGAGGAATTTGAGGTTCAAAATATCACATTGGGCCCCTTGACCTCACGTAATTTCAACGTAAAGATATTCGCCGAGAGATACGCACCTCCAGGTCCTGTTCATCTCGTTGTCCGTATGTGGATCAGTATGTGGCGCAGTTTGAGCATACCCATAAATGTGGTAATACTCAACAGCTCACTCATCCATCTTGGGACATATGATGATGGTGAGGCCATCGAGATGGATTCGGGGCCGGGGGAGGAGAACTCATTCATTACCTACGTCCAGAACAGCGGGAACACCCCGGAGGTCGTGTCGCTGTGGGTCGGCGAAAAGATCCTTCAATACAGCGCTCATATGGCCATCCCGGATGGCTGGATCGGCGGCTTCTCCGGGATCTCGAGAAGTAGAACCGGGGGGATGAACGGGTTGGTCACAACAGATAGGATGATACACGTCTCCGATCTCAAAAAGGATGGCTGGTTCGACCTGAAGGGAGAGGTGAACACCAGCGGTGTTTATACGGGCTATGTGGACCATCTTACCATCCTGATCGACCCTGGAGATATCCTCTGGCTTGAACTTACCCTGTTCCACGATGACAACTACGCCCTCTCCAGGATGGTGAACGATCTTCAGGTCTGGCTGTA
>CBDVER010000384.1:0-2374 GCA_965373055.1 uncultured Thermoplasmata archaeon | reverse complement strand
CGGCGACGCCGAAGGAGGCGCCCATGCAGAGCTGGGAATCGGACCAGCTGTGTGGCGGCAGCACGAGCATGGTGTAACAGCCGATATCGTTGGAGAAGAATATAGGCGTCTTCCCTATCGCCCTCTTGAGTGCCGTGAAGGTCCCGCGGTGGGGACACCCAGCACAGAAACCGGGGGGCCTGATCGGGAGGATGGAGGCGAGCCCCTCCATTTTCCTCTTGTACCCTTCATAATCCATGGGCATGGGAATGCCGGAAGCCATTGATAGGGCCTCGACGAGCATGGGTATATTGTATTCTGAGTATTCGGAGAACGGTCCGAACCCTTTCCCCAACACCTCTATGGTAGGATTGGCATCCAGCGCTGCCGACCTCACGAAGTTCTCCAGATAGGGCGAGAGCTCTTCCACCACCATTACCTTTTTAAGCGGTTCCAGGAACCCCTTCACCATATCCGATGGGAAGGGATTGATCATGCCCACTTTCAGGATCCTTGCCTTCAGTCCCAGCTTCCTCAGCCCCTCGATGGTGTAATTGTAGGGTACGCCCGCGGTTATCACCCCAAGCTCCACCTCATTCCCTTCTGGTGGTTCGCCAGGGTGAACCCTCTCTCCGTCGAAGTATTCAACCCTGTTGAGGTGGGTGGAATTGGAGAGGGCCGTCATCTCCTCTATCTTCTTGAGCAGCCTCTTCTTTCCCTCCCTTGCCGTGCCCCCTACCGCATTGTAGCTGGTCCGGTTCTCGTCCCAGCTGAGCTTTTCATACGGGGTCCTCTTCATCTCCCCGATCTCCACCACGCCGCTCTGGTGATTGATCCTGGTGGTGGTCCTGACCAGGACCAGGGTCTTCCATCTCTCCGAGATCTCGTATGCCTCCTTGACCATATCGAAGGCTTCCTGGGGGCTTGAGGGATCGAACATGGGCAGGTAGGCCGTGTATCCGAACCACCTGCCGTCCTGCTCCGACTGTGATGAGTGGGCATGGGGATCGTCCGCAAGTAGAAGAACGCACCCTCCCCTGATGCCGGTGTATGCCAGAACGTACAGGGCGTCCGAGGCCACGTTGACCCCCACACTTTTCATGGATACGAACGACCTCATGCCCACCATGGAGGCGCCAGCGGCGGTCTCCAGGGCGACCTTCTCGTTGACGGAGAGCTCCATTTTGAAATCAAGATGTCCCAGGGCCTTTTCAAACGTTGAGAGGATCTCAACAGTGGGAGAGCCAGGGTACGTGGTATATACCTTTATATCCGATTCGAGCGCAGCTCTGGCTATGGCCTCATTTGCCATGATGTAAACCTTACTGGGCCCTTTCTCAATAACACTCTTGAATGCCAAATAACCATCTCCCCGGGATATGATCTCCTATACTACAGTCGAGTATAATCGGATCGACGGCTTTATAGTTGGCCCCTTACCTAGAATATCAGAACCTCGTATCCATCCTCCAGGTAACGGGAGATGCCGGGGTGCCCCATCATCTCCCCGCAGACCGGGAGGTCCTGTTCCATTGCGGATTCCAACGTGCCCATCTTGTTGGCACACGCCTTGCAAACACACTCGATCAATCCGGCATCCTTTACTTTCTGATAGAGTCCGTTGAGCGGATGAGATGTATCATTCAGCGATTCAAGCTGATAGGTAGCGCCCCCCTCAATGACCAATCTCACGTCGTAGCCCTTCTCCTTCATATCAAGAGCATTCAGCAATACGTGTACAATGCAGTTCGGGTCCCCGTTGAAAGCAAATAATGCAACCTTTCTTGTCATGTTCGTGCCTCTGGTATAAATGAACGACATTTAGATATATTAGCCTCTCGGCACCCGATTGGATTCAAAGGTTGTACCCCTATGATCATCTTATTTCCATTGATCCAAAGAGGGCTGTGATCGTTGACTAAAGGTAAATTCATTTCATTTCCAATCTCCTTTAGTCATACCAATGTTCGATATTGGCATGTAAACACCCCTCTTAAAACAGAGTGCATTATAATGTGAGGGCTGTGATGTTTCAAAAAAGTAAGTAAATGACGATGAGCCTTTTTTGAACATGAGAAAAAAGCGATACAAAACATCATCCCGCACTTTTTTCTCAATATAATTTCTATCTAGCACCATTCTCTGCAACTAAATATAAACCGTTTAAAGATATGTGAAGAGGGCTGTGATGTTTCAAAATGTATGTTAGCGACGATGAGCCATTTTGAAACATTAAACGAAAACCGATGCTCAGCTTATCTCATCAGTTTTCGTTGAATATAATCTTCATCTAGCACCACATTCCTTAGCAATAAATAACCGACGAAAAGTATTTGGTGCGAGGGCTGTGATGTTTCAAAATGTATGTTAGCGACGATGAGCCATTTTGAAACAT
>CBDVER010000383.1:0-2380 GCA_965373055.1 uncultured Thermoplasmata archaeon | reverse complement strand
GGTGGCCCCTATGGAGATGTTCCTGCAGGCGATAATGGGGTGTACGGGAATGGATGTTGTATCGATACTGAAAAAGATGAACGTCCGGCACACCTCCTTTGAGGTCCATGAGGAGCATGAGAGGGCCCAGGAACACCCCAAGGTGTATACCCGGATCGGCCTCACCTACAGATTGGAGGGGGATGATATCGACCCGGAGAAGGTGAAAAAGGCCGTGAGGCTCTCCATGGAGAGATACTGTTCCGTCACCGCCATGGCAAAGGCGACGGTCGATATGTCCTGGAAGATCGAGATAAACGGCGAGGCCGTGCTTTAACAGTCCATGCCCTTTACAAGGCCCACAAGCTCCTCGAAATCGAACGGCTTGGTGACGAATCTATACGCCCCTTCCCTCAGGGCATCATCTTTTATTGAGAGATCGGCGCTGATGAAGATGATTTTTATCTCCGGGTCGAACCCCAGTATCTCCTTTGTGGCATCCAGGCCGGACATGATGGGCATCCTGTGGTCCATGATTATTATGTCGGGGTGTCTCTTCATCTCCTTGATCTTATCGACGGCCTCCCGGCCGTTGAACGCCTCCCCGCATATCGACTGCCCGGATCGGGTGAATATCCTGTTGTAAAGGACGTGTATGATCGGCTCGTCGTCCACGATGAAGATCTCCTTCAATCCGATCCCCCCTTCGGGAGGAGCAGTACGAACCTGGCCCCCTTGGTGTGGTCGCCTTTCACCCTGTCCTCGACCCACACCTTTCCCCCGTAACGTTTGGTGACCCCGCTAACAATGGCCAATCCAAGGCCCGATCCATATGAGCTCTGGTCCCCCTTGCTCAAACGTGTGAAGATCTCCTCCTTCATGTTGTTCGGAACGCCGGATCCTCTATCGCTGAACTCCATCCTCCAGAATCCATCGCCGTCGGGTCTGATATCCATGTCCAGTTTCACGGGATCCTTGTTGTCGAACTTCACGGCGTTTCCAAGGATATTTATGAGGAGACTTTCGAAAAGGGCGTCCGCCATCACACTGGGCTGCTGTTCCCTACAATTTATTTTCAGGATGATATCCTTCCCCGGATAGGTTATCCTCACCTTCTTCAACACCCTCTCCACAGAGGTCAGAACGTCAATAGGTTCAAGTTCGAAGCTGGCGTCATCCATATTGGATATGGTCTTCACGTTCCTTATCAGGCCGGTTATGGAGAACGCCTGGTGTAATGCCTGCTCGATATCAGGGCGGCCCGGCCCATCCTTTGGGTAATCCAGAAGGAATAGTTCGAGCAGTGTGAGTATTCCCTGATTCTGATTGTTGATGTCGTGGCCGAGGATGTCAAGGTAGAGTTCCGCCTTTTTCTTCTGCTCAAGAAGATCGTTCTGCGCGTTCCTTCTGTCGGTGATATCGATCAGGTCCCCGATCATATGGGTGGGCTTACCGGAGGAATCCCTTGAAAGTACAACATTTAGATGTGCCCAGAAAAATGACCCGTCCTTGCGGACCATCCGTTGTTCCAGCGTGAAATTATTGATCTTTCCTTCCATCAATTTTTTAATATTTGGAAGGGTCTCCTCGATGTGATCCGGATGGACCACACTCATCCACATTATATTTTGAACATCCTCCATCGTGTAGCCGAACATATCACACCAGGCCTGATTGACCCTTTCGAACCCTCCATCCAGTGAGGCCATTGCTCTCCCGATAGCAGCATGGTCGAATGCGTTTCTGAACATCTCCTCGCTCTCGACCAATGCATCCTCTGTCTTCTTTCGCTCGGTGATATCCTGCGTTATGGCGCCCAATCTGAATCCCGTGTTGGTCCTGGTTGAGAAGAACACCTGCTGGGCGTATCGAATGGAGCCGTCGGGCCTTTTTAACTCGATGGCGTGGGGCTTGTTCAACCAGGGAGACGTTCCAGTTTTAATGATCTGCTTGACTATGGAACAGAGCCCATCCTTCTGGATCTTTCGATCCTCCTCCCTCATGATGAATGTCTGCTGGACCTCACACAGATATTTTCCCAATACATCCTCCTGCTTCAACCCCGTTATATGCTCGGATGCCTCGTTCCACACGATCACGTTCCCTTCCTCGTCGGTGAGCATTATCCCTTCGTACGATCTCTCGACTATATCCCTGAACCTCTCCTCGCTCTCCCTAAGGGCCGCTTCCGTTTCCCTCTGCTGGGTGATGTCGATCCCCACCCCGATAAAGAAATTTAATTCACCATTATTGAAATGTGGAGATCCGTTCCATTTGACGAGAAGCTCTTCGCCCTCTTTGGTCAGTATATGGTTCTCGCTTTCGGTGTTGTGATGGGGCCCGGTCAGCTCCTTGAAGATAGAGGAGAGCGCCTCCCATTCCCGTTCAGGAACGAAGGTGG
>CBDVER010000382.1:0-2382 GCA_965373055.1 uncultured Thermoplasmata archaeon | reverse complement strand
CCAACACCTATCACGAGGAGGTCAGGTCCCTCCTGGAGATCTCCAGGGCCGAGAACCTGGACATCTCGAACGAACTTGGTATATTCTCCATGGCGGAGGAGCTGATGTTGAAGGGGGAATACGATCAGGCGGAGCATCTGCTTGAGGGGATCAAGAAGGATATCAACGATAAGCGGCTGTCGATGCGGATGGGGCTGATGGAGAGCTCGGTCAAGACGACGGAGATCCTTCTGAACAACATGAAGGAGATGGGGCTTGATACCACGAGGGAGATGGAGCTGATCCAACAGTTCAGACAGGCGCTGAGCGAGGGCGATCTGGAGAGGTGTGATCAGATCAACAGCGACCTGGAACAGTCGATGCTGAAGAACCAGACACCTTACCTGATAAGCAAGGTAGAGAAGGATATATCCTCCTTGAAGGTCCGCGCCATGGAAGCATATACGATCGGAATAGACACTTCCAAGGTGATGAATATGCTGAATCGGGCCTCCGAGAGGTACGATACGGGCGACCTTGACGGGGCCAAGGATATGTCGGATAACGCCGGGGAGATACTTGATGATACCATAAGCGCCCACACCCACAGCGAATACCTCACCAAGAGGACCTCCCTGAACGAGCTGATCGAGCAGATGGAGCCTATTGCCATTTCGACAGAGGAGGAGAGGACGGTCCTTGAGCAGACAGAGGATCTTGTGTCGCAGGGAAACCTTGATGATGCCACATCATGGATAGAGGTTGCGATAGCCGGCGCCGAGGCCAAGCTCAACTCCTACAACAAGATGACCGTTGAGGGATATGTCCCCCGGATCAAGGAGTACCTTGGCAGCTTCGCGGACAATGACGTGGATATCACCTCCCTCGAGAAGATGTACAGGGAAGGGATGGAAGCATACGAGGCTGGAGATGATGCCAAGGCCATATCCATCTTCAGTTCGATACTCGACCTGGGGGAGGAGCTCCGCAGGGTCCAGGAGAAGAAAGAGCTCAAGGAGGAGTTCAAGTTCCTCAGGAGCAGGAGAAAGGAGCTCAAGGAGCTCGGCATGAAGTCCTCCAAGAAGCTTGTGACATCGCTCAAGAGGCTGAAGAGGATGGTGTCTGATGATGCCGTCGATCCCGAGGAGATACGGGAACTGCTTGAGGACGCCTCCATCAGGATGATCGGGGAGAGCAAAGCCCTGATGGAGACGCTTGCAAGGAAGCATATCGCGGGGGCTTCCAGAAAGGTGAAGAAACTAATGGAAAAAGGTGTCGAGGATGAGGGCGTGAACCTGGTCCTGAAGGAGGCGGGAACCCTCTTCAGGTCGAACGACTTCGACAGGGCGGATAGGACCGCGCTCACCGCAATGGAGATGATCATCGACCTTGACAAGGTCGAGGACATAGAGGCGATGGGCAAGGAGCTCTCCACAACAAGGAACATGATCAACAAGCTCAAGGCAATGGGGTCTGACGTCACACACGCTGAGTCCCTGTTCTCAAAGGCACAGATGGCCCTGGAAAGTGGAAAACTGGAGCCTGCAAGGAAGCTGCTCACCGCTATCCGCGAGTCCATCAAGGATGTGGTAAGGAGAAACCTCAGGGAGTCCTGCAGGGAGATCATGGAGTTCACGGAGGCGATGATCAAATACCTGCTGGAGAACTTCTCGGGGATCAGCCAGAAGCTGGAGCCGGCAAACAGCAAGCTCGATCAGGCGAGGGAGGGCTTTCATCAGAAGAGATACAAGAGTGCCCAGAAACTTGCAAAGGAGGCACAGAAGGCCGTGGAGGATGTGGACATCCAGAACATCCAGCAGTTCCTCTACGTCTTCCGATCAATGCAGGGCGAGGAGGCTGTTCGCGATCTGACCCTGAGGATGCAGGACCTGAAGAGGAAAGGGATCGACACCTCCAAGGCCGAGCTCTCCATCAACATGGCGAAGGAGCACTTCTCCAACGACCAGTTCGACGAGGGCAGGGAGGTGGTCACGCTCTCGAGGATAGTCCTTGCAGATCTGGATCAGCAATCCCTGCATGATAAGGCCTTTGATGAGCTCAACAGCGCCCACGTCCAGATGCTGGCAGGCAAGAAAAAGGGCAATGATGTTACGGAGGCAAATGCTTTCTATACGAGGGCAAAAGAGGCCTTCGCCCTGCGGGAGTACAAGAAATCGCTTCTATTTTCACAGAAGACCAACTATCTGGCAAAGAAGGGAAGATGATCAATCCACGGCCACATCACCGTTGAGAAGCTCCCTGGTCCAGTTGAATGCGCTTTTGGCCTTGGTTGAATTGGGGTTCTCCTCCTTCAAGGTGGAGAACGTCTGCAGTGCCTCCTCCCTCTCCCCTGCCAGGAATTGAAGGCATCCTTTTCTGTGCAGGGATTCGAAATCGGTCGGG
>CBDVER010000381.1:0-2382 GCA_965373055.1 uncultured Thermoplasmata archaeon | reverse complement strand
ATGCTGACACCACCTGCGATCAGGTGTGCGACGAAATATGGTTTGGCCGTCTCCATCTGATCATGATCCTTACCTCTTTGATATACCTTGTAGGCAAGGATGCCGCCTATGATCGCATTCAGCGCGTAAAAGAGAACGAAGAAGAAGATGATCAGGAAATAAAAGAGCATGTATGCGATAAAGAACCCGAACATTGCTATGGTCGCCGCTGGATCTATCTCATCAGTAACATAGATGTTTTTCGAATAAGTATCCATTCTCCCTGTTGAATTCGTAACAATTAATATGACGTTTTGATGGCCATAGGTCTGAAATGTGTGGTTCACAACCATTCCGGTCGGTTCCTGGCCGTTTTCGAAGATCCATTTATACTGCAGACCTTCCCCCGAGGAGAGGGATGCGTCGAACTTGATGATCTCGTCCACAACCGGGTCCTCCGGTAAGTACGTGAAATAGGCTGTAGGTGCCGCTTCCACACTGTTGTCCTCGCCCACTATCGATAAACCTGCGAGCAGCAATATCGTCAGGCAGAATAGAATGACTCCTCTCCCTTTCATGTTAACAAATAGAGTATTTTCCATATAATTAACTTCCTGCATCCGGGTTCTGATGCCATGCAGAGTAGAACATGGGAGGGGATGGCCGGAGGATAATAATTCAACGAGTATTGAAATATCAGAACATCAGGAACAGTATCATCACCAGGTTTCCCACGAGAGCCTGAACGACAAAGCCCACGGCGATGGAGACGATGAACGGTATCTTGGGACTGCACCAGGCCCTCTTCACCTTCTTCCTTCTCAACCTCTTGATCACCTTCTCCGTCGGGTCCACCTTCTTCCTCTCGGCGTCCTCGAGCACCACCCACACGTGCTTCCCCTCCAGCTTATCCACATCCACAAAGTACCCGGTGAACATCTTCAGGCCGAAATATCCGGAGAGCATGTTCTTGATCGGCAGGTAGAGGCCCATGATGACAACCGTTATCACGGCCGCGTTGAGCATCGTGGATAGATGAAAAGGAAAGACATACTCCATTGCGGAAACATCTCCCAGGATCTCGTAGAATGGTCCGATCGTTATCACGTCGATCTCCCCGTACCAGGGAAACAGCGCCGCAAGGGCGATCATGCACTTCGCATCCGCACCGCCATGTAGGACCCTCACTCCAAGGAACGGAATGCTGTACATCGCGAAGTATGCCAGCATGAAGATGAACGAGAAGAACACCCTGCCAAACAGCGCGCGGTCCCCGAAGAGGAATCCAACCACCCCCCCTACGATAGCCAGAGCGTAGATCGTTAAAAACATGATATCCTGTATGTTCCCCTTCAACACCTCTCCCAGCTCGGGGTACCCGAACATCACGAAGAGCATAGTGCCGATCAAAAGGGAAAACGACAGGAACGAAAGGGGCGCCTCATCTCCCCCTCTGAGGTACATCTCCCATAGGACCAGTCCCCCGGCCCCCAGCAGCATGACCAGCCAGAACCTATCAGGGACCCTCCTGTACTTCAGGTCCATGATGGATGCGCCGATGAGCACCAGTGCGATGATCGCGATCTTGCCCAGAGATACCAGGTTTGCCGGGTCCCACATCTGAAGGCCTCACTTCTGGCCGACCACCTCGGCTGCCTTCTCCCAAAACAGCCTGGCCTGGGTCGGGTTCATATTTACGAGCTTCGAAAGCTCCCTGGGCGACGAATCGGCTATCTTCTCCGGCGAATCAAAGCCGTTCTCGATCAGCGACGATGCCGTCTCAAGCGAGGTCTCCATCCTCTTGGCCAGATCGCGCGCCGGATCATCGGATCTCTTTATGATCTCCCCTCTTCCCCTGGCAGGGGCGATCTTTTCGCCATCTCCCACTGCGGTGGGGAGGACCCATTTGCCCTTCTTTCCACCGATTGAGACGTCCACCTCGCCGGTGGATTCGTGATAGATCATCTCCAGCTTCTCCTGTCTGGCCTCCACGATCGCGGCGGTCCCGGTGAATATGATCTCGGGCAGGTTATCCGCGTCCCTGGATATCCTGCACTCCACGCCGAGGATGCAGTTGGCCTCGAGGCTCTCTCCGGCCTCCTCCAGCCTGGACATCCCCTCCTGCATCAGCATCTCGTGGTGCTGGGCGTCATCTGTCCAGGGCCATTTCCTGCCGTTGGACCCGACGAACCTCCTCCCCCTGCCGTCCTTTTGCACCCTGGCATGGCCCATGACCATGCCCAGCGTCTTGGTGATCTCCCGCCCTGGGACGTGGTCCAGATTTATAGTCAACATGATGATCAGCCGCTAAAGGATATCACTCCTTTTTCTTCTTCTTCTTTTTTTTCTTCTCCCCCTCCACCGGCTCGCCCTTGTCCTTTTTCTTCTTCTTCTTTTTCTTCT
>CBDVER010000380.1:0-2387 GCA_965373055.1 uncultured Thermoplasmata archaeon | reverse complement strand
GTGACGGCCCCGAGGATCAGGATAGGGCCCAGCTCACTGTTACAGGAGATTCCGAGCTTGAGGATTTCGTTCTTCATCTGGAACCGGAGAGGATATTCCTGCAGAACGCCAAGATATTCGCCATGAACGTGGTCGATTCACAGGACCTGACAAAAAGGGGGATGAATATTGTATTCAATTCGATGAAGGACGATTTCGAGATAAACAATACCGATATTGTGATATGGGCCCAGAACGGCGATCCTGGAAAATCCATCGGGGGCATACCCCAGCCCGGCACTGCCGGGGCCAAATCGATATTAACCATCCAGGCAATGGAAGGGAAGGATATGGTAGTATCCGGGTCCCTGATAGAGGTACACGGGGGGAGCGGAGGGGATGCGAAGATCCAGAACAATGAACCTGGCATGGGAGGTGTTTCCCACCTCATAATCCAGGGGGAATTCGTTGACATCTCGAACAGCCGGATGTTCTCCCAAGGCGGTCACTCCGGAAGTATCGTCTCCGGAACCGACCTGTCGAAATATGGCTCTGCGGGCGGGAGTGCCCGGCTTGACCTCACCTCCCAGAGGGAGATGAACGTCGACCGCTCCCAGGTGGAGTCGGAGGGAGGGGTGAGGACCGACGGTAAGACGGGGGTCACCTCTTTCACATATCTCACGAGTGAAGATGATGCGATCTACATGGACTCCGACAAACAGGAGGCGGAAAAGAAACTGACCCTCTCACAACTTCTGAGCGATGTTACCCTCATCGAGGCTCCGAACGGGGCCTTCCTGCACCAGGTGGACCTGGGCGACGAGAAGCCCTCATCCCAGGGGGATACGATAATATTCGTCTACTGGTGGTTTGCGGTAAATGTGAAGGACAACTACGGGAACCCCCTATCAGGTGCGGTAATATCATACACTGTGGGGAACGATCCGACGGTGATCACCTCTCCCGACAACTCCTGGATCACCGGAGAGGGTGGGAGGCTGGACCTTGAGTTGGAATCGTTGGTGATCGAACCTGGCAAGCCCGCAAATACAAAGTCATATACCTTCCTTGCCGTGATAACAGGAGGCGCCACCGGCAACTCCGACAGGATCGAGCTGAACAATCAGAATGAGGTCGCCCTGGTCGGGATCACGTTGATCACCGTTGACCTCAAGAAGATCAGCAGCGAGGAGTACAAACCCGGTAAGGTCGTGGGAGGTGAAGATGCGGAACTGGAGGGTGTTGCTTTCCCGGCCCCGAACAGCAACCATGATATCCTGAGCATACAGTGGTATGTCGAGGATACGCTGATGGGCGACGTCATTGACATATCGGACCCGATCATGCCGCCTTTCTCGAAATGGATGATCAAATGGGACACGACCGAGTGGCCGGATGGGGACTATCTGCTCGCCTTTATCGCCGTGGATGAGGCGTACGAGGTGAGGACCGAGGCCATTGTGACGGTATCCCAGCTGGCCATCAACCACCGGCCGATAGTTGCAACCGCGGTGGTGAAGGATACGGTGGGCAAACATGACGCGGTTATGGGGGAGACCCTCGAGTCGCACGTTACCAAGGAGAGCCCTTTCATATACATCAACGGAACGGTGTGGGACCGGGATGCGTGGTCTCCCTATATCGATCTTGGAAAGGTCATCACAAGGGTGAAGATGACCATTACCAGAAGTGATGGATACGTGGTTTACAGCAAGGATCTCACATCTGGATTCGACGAGCTGATAAAGGTCAACGAGACCGGCGGTTGGGCTTACAGGTTCAAGGTGGACACGTATGTAAAGCTGGAGGTGGACGGCCAGTCGGATTACATTTTCAGTGAGGGTGAGTACAAGGTCCAGTTCCTGGTGGAGGATGACGTGCCACTCGCTTCCATCCCCGAGGATAACTTTTTCATAATTGTGCTGGAGAAGGATTTCTACCCCATGATCAACATCTTTCTCGAGGGGGAGGATTCGCCGATCGACTCCGATTACGAGTATGACTTCCCCGTGTTCAATATAGAGACCAAGAAGAGCCACACAATAGAGGTCAGGTTCAACTTCACGGACAGCTACGATGAGGACGATCCAGATCACGATCTCCATAATTCGTGGCTCAGCCTCACCTACACCCTGTATGTGGGGTCAAAGAGCAATATGGTTGTCAATGCCGAGAAGGGTATCGACGGTTTCGATTACGAGTTCGACGTCAGGGAGGTCGGTGCAGGTGAGATCAAAGCCTTCATTATCATCCTGGAGGTGGAGGATTCTCAGGGCCTCAAGACCACCAATACCTTTGTTGTCAAGGTGAAACATGACCCTCCCCCGCCAATAAATTCCATATGGACGGAGATCTTTGGTATCGATGTAAACGTAGAATACAACTCCTTCATCTCCGCCTTCCCGGCG
>CBDVER010000379.1:0-2392 GCA_965373055.1 uncultured Thermoplasmata archaeon | reverse complement strand
CCGCGTCGCTTGGCCTTGGGCTTAGAGCGCACGGCAACGGGATGAAGGTCCACATGATCCAGTTCATGAAAGGAAGAAGGTACAGCGAGATGGATTCCATCGATCTTCTGCCCAATTTCACCATTGTCCAGCACGGCCGGGACGAGTTCGTTTCGAAGGAGAGCCCGGAGAGGATAGATATAGACCTCGCCAGGGCGGGCTTTGAGCATGCGAAGGAGATAGTGGCCAGGGGGGAGCATGACCTCGTTATACTTGACGAGATAAACGTGGCCGTGGACTTTGGCCTCATCCCGCTAGGCGAGGTCCTCGAGCTCATCGGTGCCAGGCCGGACCACATGGAGCTCGTGCTCACGGGAAGGTCAGCGCATCCGGAGATAGTGAAGGCGGCCGATCTGGTGACCGAGATGCTTGAGATAAAACACCCTTACCAGGCGGGCATCCAGGCCAGAAAAGGGATAGAATTCTGAGGGGAGAGCCATGTACGATGAGAAGGAGATCAGGAGGATCGAGGATCGCAGGAAGAGGTGGGACGAGGAGATCTACAGGCCCCTTATAGAGAAGAGGCCCGAGAGGTTGAAGAGGTTCGATAACCTCTCATGGACCGAGATAGGCCCACTCTACACTCCGGCGGATGTAAAGGACTTCGACTACGAGAGGAGGTCTGGCAATCCCGGCGAGTTCCCCTACCTCCGCGGGATCCATTCGACGATGTACCGCGGGAGGACGTGGACCATGCGCCAGTTCGCGGGGTTCGGGACGGCGGAGGAGACCAACCTGAGGTACAAGTACCTCCTCGAGCACGGGGAGACCGGCCTCAGCGTTGCATTTGACTATCCCACGCTCTACGGTTACGATACCGACCACCCCCTTGCAAGAGGTGAGTTCGGGAAGTGCGGGGTTGCGATATCCTCCCTGAAGGACATGGAGCTTCTCTTCAGGGATATCCCGGTGGACAGGATCACAACCTCCATGACGATAAACGGCCCCGCACCGATCGTCTGGGCGTTCTACATCGCCAATGCGGACAACCAGAACATCCCCCGGAGCCAGATAGGGGGCACCATCCAGAACGACGTCCTCAAGGAGTATATCGCCCAGAAATCGTTCATATTCCCGCCGGCCCCATCGATGAGGCTGACGGTGGACACCTTCGAGTTCGGGTTCAGGGAGCTGCCCAGGTGGAACACGATAAGCATAAGCGGCTACCACATCAGGGAGGCCGGATCGACCGCCGTCCAGGAGCTCGCTTTCACCCTCGCAGACGGCTTCGCCTACGTGAAGGCCGCGATGGAGAGGGGAATGGACATCGATCAGTTCGCTCCACGCCTGAGCTTCTTCTTCAACGCCCACAACGACTTCTTCGAGGAGATCGCCAAGTACAGGGCGGCCAGGAGGATATGGGCCAATGGGATGAAGGACCTCGGCGCGACCAAACAGCGGTCGATGTTGATGAGGTTCCACACCCAGACTGCAGGTGTGAGCCTAACGGCCCAGCAGCCGGAGATCAACCTGGTCAGGGTGGCCATTCAGGCCCTTGCAGCGGTGATGGGGGGAACGCAGTCTCTTCATACGAACTCAATGGATGAGGCACTCGCGCTGCCTTCGGAGAAGGCTGTCAGGCTCGCGCTGAGGACCCAGCAGATCATAGAGGAGGAGACCGGTGTCGCCAATACCGCGGACCCGCTAGGGGGGTCCTATTATCTTGAATGGCTCACCGACAGGATGGAGGAGGAGACGATGAAGTACTTCGACAGGATCGAGGGGTTCGGCGGGGTCGTGCCTGCGATAGAGAGGGGTTTCTTCCAGAGGGAGCTGGCGGAGGCGTCCTACAAGCTCCAGCAGGAGTACGAGAGGAACGATAGGATAACCGTCGGCGTCAACAGGTACCAGATGGAGGACAGGGTGGAGATCCCGATCCTGAGGATGGACGAGAAGGGTGAGGAGATCCAGCTGAACAGGCTTAAAAAGCTGAGAAAGGATAGGGATAGCGGAAAGATGGACAAGGCCCTGGAGAGGCTCAGGAGGGCGGCGGAAGGGGATGATAATACGATGCCGTACATACTTGATTGCGTTCACGCATATGCGACCCTCGGAGAGACGTGCCAGGTCCTAAGGGACGTGTTCGGCGAATACGAGGAGCCGGCGATATTCTGATCGATCATGGAGGTGTTTTGAAATGGAAGGAAAGATCCGTGTGCTTGTGGCGAAACCCGGCCTGGACGGCCACGACAGGGGAGCAAAGGTCGTTGCGAGGGCGCTTCGGGACGCAGGGATGGAGGTGATCTACACGGGCCTCCACCAGACTGCGGAGATGATCGTGAACACTGCCCTGCAGGAGGATGTAAGTTTTTCCAGCCATTTGATTATTTCCTTTGCCTCGATGGGGCGGCGG
>CBDVER010000378.1:0-2392 GCA_965373055.1 uncultured Thermoplasmata archaeon | reverse complement strand
CCAATCCCAGATTGGTCACATATTAGAAAACTCAGGCAGGATCGGTTCCTTCGGACTACGAACCTGCTAGCATTATCATTGGGAAAAGATAAAAAAATGTCTTGTTTTTCCCTATGATAATGTGCAAATGCATTTACTTATGTATGTAAAATTACATTTTCCAAAAACACACAGAAGATCGAGGATTTTTTGACCCACGGACGCGGTCCCATCTGTTCGACCTGCAAAGAGATCCGAGCATCTTTTCCCCACACCCGGATTCAGCGATCATTCCAGCAGGAACTTCCAGAGGGGCCTCACCTCAATATCCTCTCCAGCCTCCTCCTCTCCGGTCCACGTGATCACCGTTCGTTTTTCACAGCCGATCTCATCACCCAGAGTATTGAGTGCCCTTATCTCCCTTTTGATGTTATCCCTGGTCAATGATTCCGTAACCTGGATGATCCTCTTGGGTTCATCTCTTGAAAGGATCAGGAAATCCACCTCCTGTGACCTCTCCCTCCAGAAATACATATCCATGCCACTCTCCCTCGCCGCCCTCCTGTAGAGTTCCAGAAATACACAGTTCTCCATGGCCCTCCCCTTCTGGAAACCAGGGAACTGAGAGGATAGACCAGTATCCGAGAGATATATCTTGGGGATGGAAAGATCGGATGTCCTCTGAGACCTGGAATATTTCCTCAGGGGAAAGACGAACATGGCATCCTCGAGATAGGAGAAGTACTGGTAAAGTGTCTTTTTACTGGCTTCGTATCCAAGGGACCTCCAGTGATTGTAGAGGCTGTTCATCGAAAACTCCCTGGAAAAGGAGAGTATGATGTTCTTGATCATGAATTTAAGAAGGCCCAGGTTGTTGATCCCGTACCGTTCCACGAGGTCCCGGTAGATGACCAGGTCCAGATAATCGTCGTAAAACCTTGATAGGAGCCCCTTTTCAAAAACAAGCCCCGGAAAGGAACCTCTGGATAGATACGTTTCCAGAATGGACCGCATCCGGATCTCCTCTCTTGTCGTAACGGAAATGGAAACATCCTTTCCGATAAAATCAAGATATTCGCCGAAAGAGAGCGGAAGCATCGGATACCCCAGGGACCTTCCTCTCAACGATGTGGATATCTCCCTGGCAAGCAGTTTTGAGGAGGATCCGGTAAGCAGGATCCTGTAACGCTTCTTCTCGTAGAGCGTCCTGACCGCATGTTCCCATCCCTCTACATTTTGTACCTCATCCAGTATGATCATTTTCGGCTCCTGATCATATAGTTCGTGAAAGAGGGATATGGAAACCATGATATCTTCACCGGTCCAGCCCATCAGTTGAATATCATCGAAATTCAGATAGAGCGTTTCGGATAGATCGGTCTTTTTCAACAGGGAGTAGAAGAGAAAGGACTTTCCAGACCTTCTTGGACCGTATAATGTTGATATGAACTCGGTAGTTGGTTCTATAACCACTGATCGCTTGATGATATTGAGGTCCTTTATATCGTCCCTTTTATCGATCAAATACCTATCAAGCCCCTCCATATTTACCATATATGCCCATATATGGGTAAATGCCACATTAATCTTTCCCCCTTCAGGGGCACATAATGTTTATTTATTTTATCTAAGAAATATGAACCTTCGATCTGCAACGATGTTTCCTGCCCATTCAGCGTGGGTCCGCTTTGACCTCATTATCCGAAGATATGGAGCGGTACCAGGATGTGATCTCTCCGATGGATACATTGTATTCCCCGATGGAATCCTCTGTGGGCGCCTCCGGGTGGTACACACACCTCTCGAACGTGGATGTGATCCGCTGCGAAACCCCTTCGTCGGCCCCACCCAGAACGAGCTTCGATCGGTTCTCCCTTGGAGTGAGCGTAGTCCTCAAACCCATCTCCTCCGGGCATCCCTCTATCATGTCGATATACTTGACCACCACACCCGCCCTAACCGGATCTATCTTCTTCAGGCCCAGATGTTCCGCAGCCCTTTTCAATATCTTTCTGGTGATCTTCTCCTCGCCGGGATCGTCAACGCGTTCGATCCTGGCAGTTTCCCTCACCTCGTGTACAGGAGGCCGGTTTCTCCTCACCTCTTTACTTCTTAACCACTCCTTTCTGATGAATACGAATATCACCACAAGGACCATCAAGATCATCACAAGCACCAGCACTATCTTCCACGGAGGAGCAACTTTAAAGAAGTTTAAAAATTCTCCCAGTAGATCCTCATCAGCAGGATCTTCAACGATCGGATCCTCATCAATAGGATCTTCAACGATCGGATCCTCATCAATAGGATCTTCAACGATCGGGTCAACGGTCTCATTCTCTATTATGAGGATATTCGTGTACGGGCTCACCCCATCCCTGATCCAGTATGCTGAACTTATCAAAGAGGCCAG
>CBDVER010000377.1:0-2403 GCA_965373055.1 uncultured Thermoplasmata archaeon | reverse complement strand
GTGGTGTACTCCATGGTCACCGCGTCCACCCAGAAGGTGGATGTCACGGGCTCCTTGAAGTAGGAGCCGTTCTCGTACTCCATCCATACAATTTCGGTGAAGTTGGCCTCGGAGAAGTCGAGGTTGAAGCCCGAGCAGTTGATCTGCTGCACCAATATGAGGTCGTACGTTTCGGTGGACCCTGACATTGGGTCCGCCATCGTGAACGACACGTTCAGGTGCACGGTCTTGTTTAACATTGACGTGTCCAGGGGCAGCCTTCGGGCGTTCTGCGCCCTCCAGTTCTTCACATCCTTCTTCACATCCAGGACCATACCTGTGGTGGGCTCGATATAATACCACATATCCAGTGTGGTTGTCCCACCGGAGATATAGGTTCCATTCTCGACGTAGATGTGATACACATTTGCTTCAAGAGGTGTGAAAGTCACGTTGTCGACATAGTCGAACTCGGCGGTCACCTCCATCTGGAATCCATCGTCCCATATCTGAAGGTCCTCCTCTGCCACACCCGAGAGGGGGAACATATACTGTCCCGACCTCATTCCATCTGCATGTTCTCCGGTGAATGCATCGAACATGACCGTGACCATGGATGAGAGCGCTGGCACCATATTTCCGGCTCCGTCATAGACGTTGGTCGTATCGTCTACTGAAAGCGTACCATTATCCTCAAGGGTCGTCATTATCTCCCTCTCGACGGTGATCCCACCCAGATCTACGAACTGACCGGTGGCGGGATCGAACATTATCGCGCTACCTGCAAAGCCCGTTGTTGAGTTGAAATCGGATGGATACTTCAGATCCGGTGCATCAGGCACCTCGAACCTGACCGTCATCTTCTTCTGATAATCCACTATGATCCCGGACATGGGATGGGTCCAGACCCTCTCCCACTGGGTTATCTTCTGAACTGTTCCGGGCGGAAGTGCCGCCACCATGGCAGGGGACAGGGGAACCTCTTTATCTTCCTCCTCACCGTAGAACTGATAACACTCCACTCCGTTGATGTCTTTCTTACCCTCATACATTGCAGTAGAGTAATCCAGGATGTTCATGCTGAACACCTGGAGGTCCTCCTCCTTCACCGGTATCGGGAAGACCCAGTTGACGTCATCCTCCTCGGTGTAAGTGTGCTCCCAGTCTTCCCCGATCTCAACCTTGAACAGTTGAAGGGATTTGCTGTCCACCTCGTAGTAGTTATCCTTCGCAAGCAGGGGAATCTCGTCGCCTGTCGCGTTATCCGTTCCCGTGATAACCTCGTGGACCCTGACCATTCCGCCTCCGAGGTCCTCCTCGGCCATGATGTGGCGGTCGATCATGAAACCTATCTCGTTCACTGATCCCGTGGACGTGTCAAGGGCCTCCAGGCTCCCACCATACGTGATATGTTCGTCATAATCTGACGGGAACTTGGCCTCATCGAGCTTGGTCGGAACGGCGACGAACATGAGATATGCTCCGAAACCGCCCAGTACCAGTCCAACTACGATCAGTACCGCAGCTAATATTTTCATTATATTTCCCACTTTAATACCTCCTATTGACTATCAAGAATCGGGATACTGTAATATCTCCCCGTCCGATGAATTACATTACTTGGTATAAATTAATATCCTATTGTAGAAGGCGGTGAAAGGATTATATCCCCATTCCCCATTAGGGATTATCTGTGGGGGCTGTAAAACGTACTTTCTGGAGAAGCTGACCCTGAAGCCGATGCTCAAGCTCTTCCTGATCAAGGAGATCAAGGGTCAGTCCAATATCAGGAATGATACTGCCCAGCTGTTGGCGGCCAACCACAACAGCCACATCGATGAGTTCGTGGTGATGGTCCCGATGGTCACGGGTTCCAGGAGGGCGACCCACTTCTTCGCGGACAGGAAGCACTTCTTCGAGGGAAAGTTCTACTTCAGGCTTCTGGCAAATAGGTTCCAGGCCATCCCGATCGACAGGGGGACGGGAAATGCCGATAAGGCGCTCCGGATGGGGGAGAAGTACCTCAACAACGGGGACAATGTCATAATCTATCCGGAGGGGACCAGGGGACACTCGAACAGGTTGATCAGGGGAAAGGTCGGCGTGGCCAAACTGGCCCTCTGGACCGGCCGGCCAGTGATTCCGATAGCCGTCTGGGGCACACACATACTGATGCCAAAAGGGGTCCATAAACCCGGGATCAAGAAGATCGTCACGGTGAACATCGGAGACCCCATGACCTTCGAGGAGTACAGGGGCAGGGCCGACGATCCGCAGGCCCTTCGAGAGGTTACGGACATGATCATGACCCGTATAGGGGAGCTGCTCGGCCAGGAGTACGACCCGGAATTCCGGGGATGAATGTTGGAACTACTCCCAGACTATTGAGGGCGCGCCCTTTTTCTTCTTGTGAGTCCTTTTTTT
>CBDVER010000376.1:0-2411 GCA_965373055.1 uncultured Thermoplasmata archaeon | reverse complement strand
TATGTGTCATGACATATTGATCAGCAACTGCTCATTCGATAACATATCAAGGTCCGCTATAGCAGGTTATTCATTTGGTGTGAACATATCCATCCTCAGGTCGAAATTCATTGATTGCATATATGGCATCGAGATGGAAAACTCCTGGGCAACATTGATTGAGGAGTGCATATTCTGGAGATGCCTGGGCGGAGCCATCATTCAACCGTATAGAACTCTAATTAAGAATAATATCTTCATCGAAAATGTAAAAGGGATTCTATACCGGTATTTTGATTTCGCTTACGGTGAGATTATGATTATCGACAATATCTTCCTTGACACGGAATCCTATGCCATTGTAATTGGTGGGTACAATAATCTGGTCTACAACAACACCTTCATCAACAACAACTGGAATTGGAAGGAACTGGGCAACGATAACAAACAGGTTCATGAAAACTACGGGATTACATGGTTCTTTGATGATGGGTTAAAAAAAGGGAATTTTTGGTCTTACCATGATACCAAGGATCTAAACGAGGATGACAGGTGCGATAAACCATACATTATCCATGTGGGGAGAAGTGATCGATACCCATTGACCTATTCCCCGCATCTGCCAACGGTGAACCTTTCCGGGTTCGGCACCAATATGGAAATCATGTTGAACTGGTCTTATCTTGAAGATGTCGCATGGCCCATGGAACCGATGGGCGTGATGATCTACAGAAATGATTCATCATCTTTCGAGCCATATATGGTGTTTTGGTATGGCTCCACTGGGGGTGCTGATTCTAATGCTCAAGGGTCAATTGACTACGGATATTATGCCCGGATCCAGGCAAGACCCGTAACCGGGTGGCAATATATCTTCGGCCCCAGGAGCAACATCATAAACTGTTCCATGGATGTGATTAAACCCCATCTCAGGATCATATCTCCGGTTGAAGATCTAATCCAGTATGAAAATGAGGTCCTTTTCCAGTGGGAAGGGTGGGATAACAGGAGTGGATTGACCCATTTCGAGATCCGCCTGGACGGTGGAGAATGGGAGGATGTGGGCCTGTCCACGTCACGAACCTACTCCGACCTGAGCGATGGATATCATTCGTTCAGCGTTGGGTGCTGGGACCTTGCCAACAACTACATCGCCATGTCCAGCCACGTTACGATCGATAGATCAGGCCCCGAGATAGACATATACTCCCCGCGGGATGGAGCCCACATCGACGAAACGGCTGTAACTCTGAAATGCTGGATCATCGATAGGGACTCGCCGATATCCCTGATCAATATCTATCTCGACGGAGAATTTTATCGGAGTATGAAATATTGGACGGAGATCCAGTTCGGCCCACTCTCCGAGGGGGAACATTACCTTACCGTCGAGGCGTTCGACGAGTTGGGGAACGCGAATTCAGAAACAATTCACTTCACCGTTGATCTGACCAAACCCGAGATATTCATCGAATCGCCATACGAGGGTGAGATCATACAGGAGGATTCCGTGGAGATCACGTGGAACGTATCCGAGAGGGACAAGCGGAACAGGGGCTATTCAATTCGTCTGGATGGGGGAAGGTGGTACTCGGTCGTTGATGTGGAATCCTTTACCTTTGGGATGCTCGTCGAAGGACACCACACGGTCGAGGTGAGCGTAAAGGACCTGGCGGGCAATTCGAACTATTGTGTGGTCAACTTCTGGGTCCAGCTAAGTCCGATAACACTGGATATCCGGAAACCACTGGAAGGGTCGGTTCTCGACAATAACACCGTTCATGTGAGTTGGTTCACGCAGATCACCACCTCCACGACATACTACCTTGTCAAACTTGACGATTCCGAATGGATCGAAGTGTGGAACACCTACCATATCCTTTCGAACCTCTCGGACGGAGACCATTATATTTCCATCATTATGACGGATGGGGTTAGAAACTACGTAAGCGGGATCGTCAACTTCGCGATAGACACGAGCCCTCCGATATTGACCGGAATATATCCGACGGGGGATAAGGTGGAGGTCACTTCAGAGATATGGGTCACGTTCAACGAGCCGATCGATCCCGGATCCCTTGATATTTACGTTCTCTCGGTTCCGGGTGAGATAGAGAGGAGCGGGGAGAGGTATCTCCACGTGAGGTCCCTTGATCTGCGATATGCAACCACATATCAGGTCACCCTGAGGTGCAGCGATCTCCTTGGAAACGAGATGGTGCCCATCATGTGGACCTTCAGGACGGTGGATAGATGCTGGATCCGCGGTGAGGTCCTTGACCGGGATGGTTCTGCGGTTTCGGGGGTGGAGATATATCTGGATGGCAAGCTCACCGGGAAGACGAACAAGGACGGCTCATATGAGCTGATAACCACATCTGGAGAGCACGAGGTCGCCTTCAAGTATAACGATTGGGCGTATGGTCTTACAC
>CBDVER010000375.1:0-2411 GCA_965373055.1 uncultured Thermoplasmata archaeon | reverse complement strand
CCGATGAGGACCTTCCCGCTGCCCGCGTTCTTCCCGGCCTCTTCATCGTAGTCAACAGCGGAATCCATCAGGGCATCCATGGAGGCGTTAAGGTCATCCTCGCTCACCTCATTATGGTCCATCTCGTCTCCCTCGGGTACAGCCTCCAATTCAAGGGATTCCCCGAACTCCATCCCAGGGGCGGCTTTATCGAACAGCGGCCCGGAGCCACCTGAGGACTGCCAGGCAGGGCCGTCTCCCTTCTCATCCTCCTTCTGGATTATGTTGCCGGAGCCCTCCTCGTGGTACACCTGCCCTCCCAGGTCGATCTTCAGATCGCTAAGGGTTGATTGGTCGATGCCGATGGCCTCTCCCGCCCTCATCTTGTCCCCGTACATTCCAGAGATCTCCTTCTGCCTCCTATCCGCCTCCTTGATGTACTTTTCAGTGGCCTCATCATCCTCTTTCTCCCTCTTCTTGGAGAGGCGTAATACGATCACGATACCTATGATGACAACCAGCAGCAGTGAAACCGCGATTATGATCACCGCCATCTTCCACGGCTCGATCAGCTCCTCATCCTGCTCCTCATCTTCTCCGCCCACATCCTGAAGTTGGGTGTGGCCAGGGTAGGAGAACTCGTTTGTCGGATCGGGTAGCTGGGTCTTATCAACCTTGTTCAACGTTTTCTCGATCGTTGTCTGGTCCACATTGAAACCTATCTCCGCCTTGTTTGAGAAAGTATCGTTATCATAGTCCTCGTCCGGGCCCTGGTCCAGATCTCCGAAGAAGGCGATCTCCCTGATGTCGGGAAGCCCGTCGTTATCGTTGTCATCATCCATGAAGACCCACAGCTCGAACTGTGCGGATAGCGGTATCTCGAAGTGTCCGTCGGTCACCGTGAGGTTGATCCTGAACTTTTGCTGAGCCCTGAATATCCCATCGGGCGGATAGAATGCGAAAAGGACCTCCTCACCGTACAGCGTTCTGGAGCTCATGCCGCCAACATCCGAGAACTTCCAGGTGAAGTTCAGCTGATCTCCATCGGGGTCGGCCACGTAGGGCTGGAACCTCACCGGCTCTCCCCACTCCGCCCTGATGTCATCTCCGCCGTCGCCTCCCCACTCGTTCGGGTCTGTCTCATCGTAGTCGTAGAACCACTCGAACTTCCTCTCGTTGAGAAAACGCGGGGGGTCCTGCGCGTTCTCAACGTTGATGATCACCTTGATCAGGTCGTACTCGTGGACCTTGTCCTCCAGCATCAGGTTGAAGGATATGATCTTGCCGGAGTCGTCATTTGTGGACTTGTAGGTGATGTCCCAGGTGTCCGCCACGAAGTCGATCTTCGTGATGGAGGCTATCTTTGAAGGGTCCGTCCTGATAGAAAGACGATCGTTCAGATCGATATCCAAGCCCACCACCCGGAAGGTCACAGACTCCTCCTCCATGATGTCAAATTCCAGCTCCAGGAGGTCATCCTCTATGGGCTCGCCGTCGATGGATATGAATATCGGCCGATCATTGGTGCCCTCAACGGCTATGGAGAGGGTCAGGTTCTTCGAATCCCCCGCCTTATCCATGGCGACGATGGTCATGTTCACCTCGGGGACGTCGTCGTTCGTCGGAGTGAACTTGAAGATGGATCTCTTCTGGAGGTCCACGCTGTCCTTGATGATCACCACCCTGGGGTCAGAACAGGTATAGGTGACGAAGTCGTCCTTGTCCACATCCTCACACCAGAAGGAGAACTGATATTGCATATCCTCCACACATCCGCTGTTCTCGCTCAGGACGATAACCTCTTTCTGGTCAGGTGACATCGTCTGGGTGTGGCCGCTGTTGATGTCCTGAAAGCTCATCCAGTACGGGGCGTCGTTTATGGGGTCGATGAAGATCGAGAAATAGTTGGAGTATCCGAACAGATCGTCGGGGGTCCCAAGACCTCCGTCGGTTCCGGCGTCGATCACCTTCAGCCTCATCGGCTCATCACCGGCTTTGTTGGGATGATCGTTCCTGGAGAAGGTATCAAGCGCCTGATACGTTTCGTTGTTCGCGGTCCACTTCCTTATCCTCGCTGATATTATCGGCTCCTCGTTCATGAACTCGAAGTCGAATGCCAGCTCGTCGTTCCCCTTGAAGATATCGTCCCAGATGGACCCGTCCAAGGTGAGCTCCGTGAGGTTGATGGCATCGAGCAGGGTTCCATCCTCATCCATATGTAATTCATCCATATCCACAACGAACCTTGGGGGGAGATTGATGGGTTCCGTATGGAATTGCTTCGATCCCTCGGTGAGGGATATGAGCCCGCCGGTGTCCATGACCGCAACCTTCACCCAGTATGTGGTGTCGGGCATCATGTCCCTGTTGAAAAGGTCCTGGTTCATACCCTGGTATGTAGACGTATTGTAGAGGTTGCCTGTAGGCCAGGG
>CBDVER010000374.1:0-2417 GCA_965373055.1 uncultured Thermoplasmata archaeon | reverse complement strand
GACGTGGGAATACACGGAGGCCCTGGCGATGAACATGACGGATAACGAGGGGTTCTGGAGCTTCGACCTGGGAGATGCCACCGACGGTTCCGGAAACAACAATCACGGTACGCTATACGGCCCCACAACGGTCGGGGGCATCTCACCCACCAGCCAGGCACTCTCCTTCGACGGGGACGACTACGTTTCAATTCCCCATGATGATACGCTCAATATCTCCGATGAGATCACGCTGGAGGCCTGGATCTACCCAACCTTTGACGACACCGGAGAACACATGATAGTGAGCAAGGGGGGCAACTGGAACGAGGAGGACCCACAGTGTTACGAGCTCACCATCGACAGGGACCTCCCCCTCTTCCAGATGAAGGTCGCAGGGTCCGAGGATTGGTATGGGGTCGCCCCCGCGGAGCCTATCACGAAGAATACCTGGCACCACATTGCCGGGGTCTATGATGGGGCCCGTTTCTACATCTACATAGACGGGGTGAACCAGACCAGCACTTTCACGGGATGGGGGGGGTCATATATGGGCGAGGTTTACTCCGGAGGGCTACCCACCGGCGACTACAACATATCGATCGGCAGGAGGGTGCCTGCCTCATGGGGCTCACTCTTCTATGAGGGCTATATCGACGAGGTTCGTATCTGGGACAGGGCGATCCCGGGAGAGGAGATACGAAAGCACGCTGTGATCCCGGGGACCATGTGTCTTAACCTGACGGGAACTCCCGACAACGGGGATGTTGGAGATCACAGCGTTGTGATCAATGTGACCGACGGGGAGGAGAGATACGATGAGCACAGCTTCACGCTGACAGTTGAGAACAGGGAGCCCAACATCACGAACGATGACCTGCTGGAGGTCCATCAGGACGGGGAGTACAGCGTCCAGTACACAAGTGACGAGGGGGCGGGCGACCTCACATGGAGCCTGGATACGGAGGCGAGCTGGCTATCGATGGATGAGGTGACGGGCGTGTTATCGGGCACTCCAACTTATGCTGATGTTGGGGTCCAACAGGTGACGGTGCTCTTCGATGACGGCAATGGGGGGATCGACACATCCACGTTCGACCTGGAGGTGATCGATGTGAACGATCCGCCGTGGATAATCACCGATAACATGTTGACGGCAACACAGGACCAATATTTCTACGTCGATTACAACGGGGACGATCTGGACGGGGAGGACCTTACGTGGTCTCTTTATACCGATGCGGATTGGCTTTCCCTCGACCCCTACTGGGGCATACTGAACGGGACCCCCTCAAACGACGATGTGGGAACCTATGTGGTGAACGTAACCGCATCCGATCCCAGGGGGCTCTCCAACTCGACCATATTCCAGCTGGAGGTGTTGAACGTGAACGACGCCCCCATCTGGGTGGACACTCCGGCCAATACGTCGATCGAGGAAGGCAGCACATACAGATTCGATATCAATGCCACCGATATTGATCCGGGAGATGCGCTCATCTACACCGTTTTTACGTACCCAGCTGCGAATATCTCCTTGAACGGATCAACGGGCATGCTTGAATGGACCGCCATCAGGTCCATCTTCCTGGAGCAGGATCACACGCTGGACCTCATGTTGAAGGTGACCGATGGAGAGGAGACGATATCCCACACCTTCCATCTGGACCTGACCCTCGACCCGTCCCCGACCACGACGTTGATCGCTCCGATCGATAGGATAACGGTGGGAAATATCACCACGATCAGGTGGGAAGGCGAGGATGATGGGGACGAACCCCTGACCTACGATGTGTATCTTGGCCAGTTGAGGTCAAAAGTGCTATTATGGAGTGAATCCGCGAAGATCGCGGAGAACATCATTGAGACCGAATTCATACTTGTGGACCTTGAGGAGGGGAAGACCTATTACTGGACGGCGGTCCCACATGATATGTACTCAACAGGGACCTGTATCGACGAGACGTTCAGCTTCTTCGTCAACGTCCCACCTGTTACCGAGCTCGAATATCCTTCGGACGGGGAGATCGTACCTTACAATGATCTGGTCCTGGAATGCGAGGGTAGCGACCTCGACATGGATGCGATAGAATACCATCTTTACATCAGCACAAACATAGAAGATGTGGAGAGCCGGGCAGAGAGCGCTCACCATCTAGCGGGACCCATCTTCAGGATGGAGGATGTCCAACCAGGAGCGGTCTATTACTGGACGGTGATCGCGAATGATGATCACGCATATGGGACATGCATCGATGGGATCTATAGTTTCACAGTGAACATTCCGCCTACGATAGATGCTGTTGAGGACCAAAAGGGCAATGTTGGATCCGAGATCGTGGTTGACGTTAACGGAACGGACGCGGATGCACCCATTATTGATACATTCGAATTCAGCATACTGGAGGGGCCAACAGGGATGACCATCGCTCCCGTGA
>CBDVER010000373.1:0-2419 GCA_965373055.1 uncultured Thermoplasmata archaeon | reverse complement strand
ATTAATAAGAGTTCACGGTGTCGCCAATTAGAGCATCATGAAAGACTTCAGGTCCCTGGGGCTGTCGGAGAAGACGCTGGCGACCCTGGAAAGGAAAGGGTTCGAGACCCCAACGGAGATCCAGTTGCTAGCCATACCACTGCTGATGGAGAACAAGGTGGACATCATAGCCCAGGCTCAGACAGGGACCGGAAAGACCGCTGTCTTCGCACTTCCCCTCATGGAGAAGCTGGACCCAAAGAGCAGGGACGTCCAGGCGATCATACTGGCCCCGACAAGAGAGCTGGTCATCCAGGTGTGTGAGGAGATCGACTCACTGAGGGGGGACACCAGGATCACCACTGCCGCCATCTATGGCGGCCAGTACATCGATATCCAGTTCAGGAAATTGAAGGCGGGGGTAAACATTGTGGTGGGGACCCCGGGAAGGCTTCTGGACCATCTCAGAAGGGGGACGTTGGTCCTTGACAGGATCAGGTACTTCATCCTTGACGAGGCGGATGAGATGCTCAACATGGGCTTCATCGAGGATATCGAGACGATACTGAAACAGACTCCCAAAGAGAAGAGGGTTCTCCTCTTCTCCGCAACGATGCCGGGAAGGATCAAGAAACTTGCGGAGAACTACATGGGGGAGTACACCCACGTCAGGTCGGAACCACAGCTCACCACGGACCTCACGGAACAGATATATTTCGAGGTAAGCAGGAAGAGCAAGCTGGAGGCACTGACGAGGGTCCTTGATATCGAGAGGGATTTCTACGGCATCGTATTCTGCAAGACAAAAGCGGATGTCTCCGAGCTGACAACGCAGTTGATGGAGAAGGGAATGAAGGTTGACAACCTCCATGGGGACATATCACAGCCGCTGAGGGAGAAGATCCTGGGCAAGTTCAGGGAGAGGAGGATCAACATCCTGGTCGCCACCGACGTGGCGGCAAGGGGCATAGACGTTGGCGACCTGACGCACGTCATCAACTACTCAATACCGCAGAACCCGGAGGCCTACATCCACCGGATCGGGAGGACGGGCAGGGCCGGGAAGAGGGGCACTGCGATAACTTTCGTAACTCCCGCAGAATTGAGGAAGATGAAGTTCATACAGAAGTTCACACAGGCGGATATCACCAGACAGAAGGCCCCGGAGAAACATGAGATCGTCGACCTCAAGAAGAAGAGGGTGGAGAGCGACATCGATAGGATGCTCTCAAAAAAGGAGACGGAGGGCTATCGGAAATGGGCAAAGGAGCTCCTCGAGGAGAGCTCCAGCGAGGACCTTATCACCGCCCTGTTGAAATACTCCTTCGGAAAGGACCTTGAGGATGGTGCTGGAAATGGTGGAACAGGGAGAGGTGAAAGGGGCGTCACCGATTGGAAGAGGGATGATAGGCCCTCGCGGGATTGGAAGAGGGATGATAGGCCCCCGTGGGATCGGAGGAGGGATGATAGGCCCCCACAGGATCGGAGAAGGGAAGATAGGCCTTACTCGGAACGCGGTGAGAGGCCCGATCGAAGCGAAAGAGAACCCTCGGAACAACATGGGATGATCAAGACCACCAGATTGTTCATCGCAATGGGCAAGAAGGATAATATGAACAAAGGCAGGGTTGTCGAGCTGATCACCCGAAAGGCTGGAACCAAGTCGGAGAAGATCACGGATGTTAC
The DNA here is from genome assembly GCA_965373055.1 of uncultured Thermoplasmata archaeon. Lineage (GTDB taxonomy): Archaea > Thermoplasmatota > Penumbrarchaeia > Penumbrarchaeales > Penumbrarchaeaceae > JAGLEG01. Next base: position 754 of record CBDVER010000373.1, on the reverse strand, counting down.
GGTCATGGATGATTTCTCATTCATCACCGTCCCATCAAAGGAGGCGAAATCCATACTGAAGTTCTTCAGGCGGACGATGAAGGGACAGCACCCGCTGGTCATGAAGGCGAAGGACGATCAGATAACGCCTCACAAAAAGGGCGGCAGCAGACGCTTCACCAAGGAGAAGGGCAGATACATCAGATAATGGTACACACATCAAGGTACCATCTATACCCGTCATAATAGGCGCAGGATGCTGACCTTTCTCTTCTTCATCCTATTGACGATCAGCCTGACGGCAATATGAACGATCCCCCCAATGACCGCAGAGATAAAAACGAATCCAATCACTACGATCACAAGGTCCTCCCATAGGTTATTTCTCGCAAGGGACCATCCAAGGGTGTAGGAGCACCAGATGATGATATTGTTACACTGGAATATCAGATGATATCCTTTGAGAATATTCCAGATCAGTGATATCACTAGAACAGAACTGCCCACTCCCATGGTAACCATGGTCTCGTAGTGCACATGGGAATCGCTGATCTCTCGCATCTGCAGCGTCAGATATCCGATATAGAGGAAAAGTAGTGAAAGGAGAATGGGGCCGATCCGAAATGTTCTGCCAACCATACCCAGTGGGCGTCTTCTGGTTCCGGTGCGTCTATCCATTCCGTCCCTGAAGAACACCATGAAGAGATTGAGCGGGATGACCAGGATCAGCAGGAAGAACAGGATCCCGATCGCATCCATTATGTCAAGGTCCCAG
>CBDVER010000372.1:0-2423 GCA_965373055.1 uncultured Thermoplasmata archaeon | reverse complement strand
TCTGGAAGTACTTCGCCAGCTTGGCGGTCGTTGTGGTCTTACCCTGGCCGTAGAGGCCGACCATCATGATCACATGTTTATCCAGGCCCACGTCGCGCCCCTCGCCGAGGATATTTACCAGCTCCTCGTAGATGATCCGTATGACGTGCTCTCTGGAGCTCATCCCTGCTGGTGGCTTCTCCTCAAGGGCCCTCCTCTCCAGCTCCTTGGTGATCTTGAGGACGAGGCGGACGTTGATGTCGGCCTGAAGCAGGGCCCTCTGGATGTCCCTGACCACCTCCTTGATGATCTCCTTGTCGATATTGGATGCGTTTGCGATCTTCTTGAGCGTCCCCCTGAGGGATTCGCCTAGGGAATCTAGTACCGTTCAATACCACCTTCGGCCCCATCTCGCTTTACGAATAAATATGTTGTGGGCCCGCGTACAGAGGGTATATTGCGTTCGCCCGACGCTGGACGATCCATCGATAATCATTTATCGAACCCGTCATATCAACCGTCATGAGGAGATCCTGGTCATGGCCGTTCTTTACGAGGTTCGACCTGGCCTTCCAGAACCTGAAGAGGGATTTTCAATCCGACCCGTTCAGGTACCTCACCAAGTGGGATATCGTCTGCCAGATATACCGGGATATCAGCGGGGAGCCGTGCCTGGTACCTGTTGAAACGGGGAGGTACACCTTCGGAAAGGACGGCAGGTGGAGGCTCCGGAAGGAGGAGGGGAAACCCCTGAGGACCTGCCCGGTCCATGTCATGTTGGGCAGGGAGATGGGCGATAGACCCAGGGCGGATATCTGCTTTATCGACCTGGACACCATGCAGGTAGGCACCACGATCAGATACAGCAACAGAAAACCCACGTCGATCTCATCCTGGAGGTTCGGGTCAGGGGTGGGGCTCTCCGTCATCCACAACATGAATGTTCAGTATGCAAGGAGGATGAACACAAGAACCGGCAGATCGTCCAAGACAGAGGGGTTCAAGGAGCTGGAATCAAGTGTGATCTCGGAGATCAGCTCCCTCAAGGAGTGGGACAAGGCGATCCTCCTGATCGTGGACAACCATTCCCTCTACACCAAGGTCGAACTGGAGGAGTCCTTTTCGAAGAGGTTGAACCCGTATACAATAAGGATCTTCTACATCACCCCGAGGTCGGGGTTCCACATCACTGGAAAGAGAAAGCACAGGGAACGGATAGAGGATACTGTCGGATAGGCGCTGGACCGTGCAGTGGAGGGCACTTTCTTCTGTGGAAAAACATTTATATCCTGTTATCTCTGAAGCTACAGGGAAGCCCGTCACGGGAAGAGGGAGATGTAGTAATTTGACTACGGTAAAAAAGCGGAAGTATCGCAACAGGTCCAAAGAGAGGATATTCGACACCTCCGTATGCCATGCCAAGTTCAGAAAGCCAAGGATACTGCAGAAACGCAACCGTAGCTTCAACGAGGACCGGGAGCTCTTTTTCGATCACAACAGGAAGATCGAGGCAAGGCTGGACGGGATAGTATTTCGGGATACCTTTGCGGTCGGTTTCAGAAAGAAGGGCCTTCTCAACCTGGATGCGGTGATGGACGAGGAGGATTGGCCCAAGATGCCCAAGGCCGCAAGACCAAAGACCACAAAGATCCAGAAAGGGCCCGGATTCGATAAAACATGGGGCCATGACCGATCATTCAAGCAGAAGTGGGCCCAGCCCGAACCCGTAAATGAGATCATCACACCGGGCGCTTCCACCAGGGATCGCGATCAACACAGGATGGGGACGCAGAGAAAGGACCTGCAGGTTAGCAAGAAAGACCGAAAAGATGCCTATACCTATAACGAGTACGCCCTGGCCCTCATGTCGGATGGGGACTTCAAGCGGTCGCTCTCGTATTTCGAGAGGGCAAGGGCCCTGGACCCCAACGAGGAGATATATCGGGTGAACCTCGAGAGATGTCAGGAGTGGCTCAGATCCAAGAGAGGAGGTAGTTGATCATGATGGAGTGGATATTCTGGGTATATATCGCCCTCGGGATCGCGGGCCTTGCCGTCCTCCTTCTGATGATGATCTTCGGCGGGCTGGATTTTGGATTTGATGGGGTTGACATCGATATGGGGGATATCGATTTTGATGTGGGGGACATGGATGCTGGCGGCGGTGTCGGCCTTCCCCTCCTGCTGAGCTTCATATCCGCCTTTGGATGGTTTGGCGCTATCCTCACATACATGAAGGTCAACATAGTCCTGACCCCGATCATATCGATCGGTGCCGCAATGGGGATATCCCTTATCCTTTTCATTCTCACCCGATATTTCCTGAAACATTTCTCCTCGGACTCCACGGTCAGGTTCAGGAGCCTCATCGGGAAGAAGGGGTCGGTCACGGTCCCGATCAGGCCCGGCGAGGAGGGTCAGATCGTCGTGTTCACCGATCAGAG
>CBDVER010000371.1:0-2425 GCA_965373055.1 uncultured Thermoplasmata archaeon | reverse complement strand
CCCACGGCCTCCACTCCCATCGGCTCCCAGTTAACGGAGATGACATTGGCCTGGACGCCATCTCGGGTCACCCTGCTCAATGATACGTCCGTGGGCGACATGACCGCCGCCGCCCTCTTTATGGTGTTCAGAACCGCGTCGACGTCCCCCTCCCGGGAGTACATCTCCATGAGGGATCCAAGCAGCATGTCCCCGGATACGCCGCACCGGAGGTCAAAGGTGACCGTCATCTCCTCCCTCTCCTGCGTCCCCTCTTTTTTGGCTTCTCCTCATCTGAGCGGACACTTCTGCGAAGGTTAGACGAATCTCCTGATTCGTCGTCAACCTTCTCATCCTTTTTCTGTTTATTCTGATACAGGGCGTATCCAACGACGATCACGATCACTACAGAGGCAGCCACCAGGAACGGGAGCCAGTTCACCTCTCCATCCTCATCCGCCGGAACGTAAACGAACTTGGAATACGGAAGCCGGATCATGCACTGCTTATCCAGATATCCCGTGTGGAGCCATACGGGCGTATCTATATCGTCCAGGCGGGTCATGGTCACCCTCATCCTCCCCCCCCTCAGGTCACCCAGTTTATTCGTATCTACAGGAATTTGACCCACTATGTTCGTGGGCTCATCAGGGTTCATGTTGGAGGCCTCACCCTTGACCAGGAACCTTATCTCATCCTCGTAGTCACCGTCCCTGGTGTGATCCAGTTCTATCAATACCTCTATCACGTATTCCAGGTCGGATAGGTCCTGCGGTGGACGGGCGAATACGTTGAAATCGTAGTGGGCGTCAATGGAGATATTGGTCTCGTACTGGAGCTTGTTATCCTCCTTGACCGATGGAAAGAGTATCGTTATCGATTCCTCGCCCGACCCCTTCTGCCCCAACATGACCCTGTAGGAGCTGTTCGAGGTAACCCTTACGTTATCCTCGGGATAGAGGGAGAGATGGTTGACATCATCGGTGGGCAGCCGGATCATGTAGAGCGTCAAGGGTGTTCCATCATCGATTCCATCGGATATCGTGGTTCCGAACACCGAGAGCAGGACCAATCCGATAATAACGGATATAGATACGGTAAAAGACCTCCAACCATGCGACATCATATCACCTCGCCTATCGGGACCGACCTTCCGCTCCTGTCCCTGTGTGTATTGCCGAACTCCTCTATATCATCAAGCTGTTCACATGAGAAAACTGGCCCGTCTGCACAGACCCTCAGGCCCGACACGGCGCAGGAGTCACATAAGCCTACCCCACACTTCATCATCCTCTCCAGTGAGAACAGGCCGAATGCGTCGAACTCCTTGAGGACCCTGCATGAGTTGACCATCATGGCCTCCGGGCCGCAGCCAAATACCACCGTCCTTGAGATCTCCTCCTCCGACATTCCCTCAAATACCTCTTTCAACGGCTCGGTGATGAAGCCCGAGTGCCCGAACGACCCGTCATCGGTGGAGTACACCACCTTTCCGGAGAAACGCTCCCACCTACCCTGAAATAGTAGAGAAGCTTCGTCCCTCGCCCCCACCAGGGATGTCACGAAGATACCATCTTTGAATGCCCTCTCCAGTGCGGTCACCACGGATGCAGCTCCCACCCCACCGGCAAGGCCGATCACCGTGTCGCAATCCTCCGGCACAATGAAGCCGTTCCCGTAAGGTCCCCTCACCCCGATCCACTCCCCCTCCTTCAGCGCGCAGATAGCCCTTGAGGCCTCACCAACTTCCTGGACGGTGATGCCCATAACCTCCCCATCGTTGTATGAGATCGACATCGGGACCTCATCCACCCCGGGAACCCATATCATGACGAATTGGCCGGGGGCCATGTCATACCAGTCCTCACGGTCGCTCCTGAAAAAGATCGTGGAGATCCCCTTCGCCTCGTTACGGACCTCCTTGACCCTGACCATCTCCATCTCACCGGTCATCCTCCACCCTCCAGCGCCGCACCGATAATCTTCTTTACCGAGCTGTACCCCATCTCCTCCATGAACCGGGAGATCCCCTCGTTCATCTCCCCGAAGACAGAGGGGCCCTTCCATCTGACAGCGGTGCCGATCTGAACCGCGCTCGCCCCTGCCATCATGTACTCGATGGCATCCTCGGCGGTGGAGATACCTCCCACCCCGATCACCGGTATCTCGATCCTGTCATCAGAGCAGATCTCGTAGACACATCGCACGCCGATCGGCCTCAGGGCGGGCCCTGACAGCCCGCCGAACCCGTTTGTCAAAATGGGCCTTTTGGTCCTTATGTCCAGTTTTATGACCTTCATCGTGTTGATGGCCACCAGGGCGTGGGCGCCGCCCTCCTGTGCTGCCAGCGCCAGCTTGACGATGTCGTCCGTAACAGGCGTCAATTTGAAGAGCACGGGTATCCTCACGGCCGACCTGACCGCCGATACCAGCTCCCCGATAACCC
>CBDVER010000370.1:0-2428 GCA_965373055.1 uncultured Thermoplasmata archaeon | reverse complement strand
CTGAATCCGGGAGATAGCGAATATGAGCTGAGCACGGCGAACGCCTACTGGTTGATGCAGGGTGGGGACCTGAACGATGAATATCAAAACACCCTCGAGAACGACTATCTCGCAGGGGGTCAGCAGCTGGACTTCGGAGGAGATCCCTCGGGATCCGCCGATATTATCAACGCCTGGGTGGAAGGGGAGACGAACGACAGGATCAAGGACCTGGTCTCACCTGATCTTCTCGACGCCTTAACATATATGGTCCTGACCAATGCAATATACTTCAAGGCGAACTGGAAGTGGCAGTTCGATGAGACCGCCACGATGGAGCGGTATTTCCACCTGACGGATGGGACCTCCGGGATGGTTGAGACCATGAACATGTGCGACGAGGAGCTCGACATGAACTACGCACAGAACAACGAGGTCCAGATGCTTCAGCTCCCCTACAAGGACGAGGAGCTGTCCATGTATATCCTTCTGCCTAAACAGAATGATATCTCCGTATTCGAATCAATTCTCACAGCAGAATATCTCCACGATCTGAAATTGGAGATGTACGGCGAGTGGGTCGATGTGTATATGCCCAGGTTCAAGTTCGAGTTGAAATACGAGCTCAACAACGATCTCATCGAGATGGGAATGCCAACCGCCTTCTCATCAGGAGCTGATTTCAGCGGTATCAAGGAGAGCGGGGAATCCGACCTGTACATAAGCAAGGTGATCCACCAATCCTTCGTGGAGGTCAACGAGGAGGGCACCGAGGCGGCAGCTGCCACAGCGGTAGTGATGTCGGAGTATGGTGGCACCGGAGGGGGAAGCGAGCCGGAGCCCATCGAGTTCAGGGCGGACCATCCGTTCATATTCCTGATAGAACATCAGGCGACAGGTCAGATCCTGTTCATGGGAAAGGTTGAGGACCCCTCGGTCTGATATGAATGACCTCATCCTGCGGATATCCGGGCGCCATTTTACACGTATAGTGCCCATTTCCAGAAAGGCATCATCTTGATCTTTTGACCTTTTTCATCCACCTCTCCCTCGAGGTCCCAGGTGATGAGAAGGAGATCCTCGCATCGAAGCTCCTTCGACGCTTTCACAAGGGACCTGGTCTCCCTCTTGTTCATATCAGCAATATCTGATATCATCGAGACCTGAATGAGCGTCTCCACCTTTCGTTTTCTTGAAATGACCAGATCCACCTCGTGGTCTTGATAATCCCTCCAGTAGTTGATGGAAAAAGTTGGATCCAGATCGTTCCTCCGTTTCAACTCCAGAAAAACCGCATTTTCGAGAAGGTTTGCTATATGATCTCCCGGGGATATGGAGAGGAGTTCTACAATGCCAGTATCAATGGAATAGATCTTTTTTGGAGAGGCGGACCTCTCCGTCTGTCTGAAGGTGAATTTATCAACGATCATCATGAGCGATGCCTCTGTCAGATAATGCACATAGTTCATCACGGTATGCGTGCTGCTCAGATCAAAACGTTTCTTCAGGCTCGAATAGGTCATAAGATTGGAACTTGAGCTGGTAAGGAATAAAGCCAGTTCGCGTAGAGTTCGGACGTATTTGGGGTGAAATCGACCTATGACGTCCTTGTTGATGATATCATTGTAAAGTGTACTCAAGTATAATCGGGCGTTGGCAGGGTCCAGGATCACCTGGGGGAATCCCCCCGATCGAAGAAATTTCTCTGCTTTTGTTTTCAGGTGCTCCGCTTTTCTCGTTGTTATCTCGCCTCTTGCCGGGATGCCGGACCCTCTGGCAATTAGAGATTCCCGAAACGAGAATGGTAGCATGAAAATCGGCAGGTATCTCCCTGTGAGGTGGGTGGACAGTTCGGTGCTTAAAAGGTTTGCACTACTGCCCGTGATGATCACGTTCATCCCTTCTCTCTGGAGCCTGTTGATGAAAAGCTCCCAGCCGGGCACATTCTGGATCTCATCCAGAAGGGCGTGGGTCGGCCGATCAATGAGGCCGCATGATATCTGAAATACGTGGTCCAGCTCCTCCTTTGTGATCCCTACCAATCTCTCGTCATCGAAATTGATGTATGCATATTCATGGTCCGATAGAAGCTGATGGGCCAGGGTTGACTTTCCAGCTCTACGGACGCCAAATATCACCTTTATTGAATCAGACCGAAGGAGCGGTCTTGTTCTATCCAGGCACTCCCGTTCTATGAGGTTCTCATCTTTCAGGATCCTGTTCTTTTCATCCTTCTGTCCCAGAAGGATCGTTCTCAGGGTGGTCTCATCCATGAAGCTGAAATGTCATACGGATATTTAAATTTGTGCAGTCTACTGCATAAATTATACTGAATTTGTGCACTTGTTTGGCGAAATTAAGCACTTTATTTGAGCAGATCGTATTAATTCCTGTTCATGAGAAAGGCGGAAGATCCCTATGAAAACGGGTGAGGATCATTTAAGTGTAG
>CBDVER010000369.1:0-2433 GCA_965373055.1 uncultured Thermoplasmata archaeon | reverse complement strand
AGACCGGTGCGCCGATCAGCACCTGCGGCCTCTTGCTCTTCTTCCTGGCCATATGGTGTTCCCCAGAAAGGGTCCGTACCCTTTCGATTTTGCGAAGTTGAGTTCTGTATATAAGGTATTTGGTCGTTCCTCTCCATGGCCTCCCGGACGGTATAAGTTATTTACACCTATGGGCATTCATCCATTCATCAACGGGGGTGAAAAGAGTGATCGAGGGCCGGCTGATCATAATGATGTCCATTATTGGCATACTCATAGTCCTGATATGGTGGGCGTACCGGCTCAGCACTTTCAGGAGGAAGAGGAGGAAGATAGAGCTCCTCTCCCAGGACATTGGGGAGATGTATGCCGACGGTGTTACAAGGGCACACGCTCAGAGCGGGCCAGGGCCCGAGATCCCGGATGGGAACCTGCTGGTCCTGTTCCACCATGGGAACCGCTCCCCCTGGAAGCGGACCTTCAACAGGGCCCTGAAGGAGAAGGGCCACGGAATGGTGGTATCCACCTCAAATCCCGAGGAGGTGAGATCCCAATATAAAGGCGACATCCGGATCGTGTGGCTCAACAGGTCCACCGCGGCCAGGGCCCGACGTTCTGTCGTGGTGGTGAATCCCACAAACCTCTCGGGGGTCATCAACGAGGTTGACACCTTCTTCGTGGAAGGGGAGCGGAAGGGCGTGATACTTCTGGACGGGTTCGAGGACATACTCCAGTTCAACGACGTCTCGAGGGTCATCAGGTTTCTCAATGCGATGAAGGACCGTTGCGCCGGCAACGATCTCTCGCTGATCGCCCCGCTCAGCTACAAGGCGGTCCCGCAGAGGGTCAGGAGCCAGATAGAGGAGTCCTTCGATACGGTGGTGATATGAACGTGTTCGAAGCACATGGGGACGCCAGGCTTCCAAGGAAGCTGACCGTTGAGAGGAAGATCCTCCTCCACCTCTTCAACTATCAATCCATGGAGATGGAGTTCGAGGTCCCGCAGGCGATAGTGCAGGACGGCATCGCCGAGGCGGTGAATATCAGAAGGGACAACATCCCCAGGACCATCAAGAAGCTGAGGGAGGAGGACCTGATATACGACGTCCTCAAGCGGATCAAGGGCATGCCCAGAAAGAGGAAGGCATATTTCCTCACCGAGACAGGAGAGCGTTCGGTGGAGGAGATCCTGGCCTCGTTCAGGTCCAGATCGATCTTCCTGCAGCTGGGGGACGGGGGCGTCCGTCAGATATACCTGGAGGAGGTCTCCGATTACCTGAAGGTGAATATCTCACTGCTGGAGATATTCAACCTTCTCAACGAGGAGGGGAGGCTCAGGGAGAGCGAGGTGAGGTCCTATCTCTCGGGGAGGTCCGATCCGTCAATTGGACATCAGAGGGGGAACTTCGTCTCCTTCCTGCAGGATGTGCCCATGCCCAAGCGGTTCTGCGGGAGGGCCCAGGAGCTGGGCTTGATCGAGAAGTGGGTCAGCGGCGAGGGGTCCTCCGTGATGTCCGTGACCGGCATCGCCGGGATCGGGAAGACGACGCTTGCAGCCAAGGCGGCCGTGGACCTGGAGGGCCAGGTCCATATCTTCTGGTACCGGTTCCACAGGTGGGATTCGGTCCGCAACGTCCTCTACTCGATCTCCCGATTCCTGGAGGAGATGGGAAGAAGCGGGTTCAGGTCCTACCTGGATAACACACAGCGCCTTGACATGAAGGACCTGTATCCTATCCTCGAGGGGAACCTGATGGAGGGCCCCATCCTGATGGTGTTCGACGATTTCCAGAGGGCTGCGGATGACATCGTTGAGCTTTTCGCACTCCTCAAGGATATGCTCTCCGCGACCTCCGGCATCAAGATAATGGTCGTGGGAAGGCAGGTGTTTCCCTTCTACGATCGTTCTGACGTGGTGGTAAAGGGGTTGGTCCATGAGCTATTCCTGGAGGGATTGGACGAGGAGAGCTGCCGTTCCCTTCTGAAGGTCAAGGACCTGGACGATGAGCTGTTCAGAAAGGTGTACTCCATAACCAAGGGGCACCCGCTGTTCGTTCAGCTTGTCACCACGGGCCAGGAGCTGAGGGATCAAAAGGATATCAAACGGTACATCTACGAGGAGATATTCAAGAAGCTGGAGGAGAAGGAGGGCCTCTTCCTCCAGATAGCATCCGTCTTCAGATACCCCGTACCCTCCGCGGCTTTCTTCATGGAGGAGGGCCTCGACTTCACCCTTCTGGACCGCCTGGTGGAGAAGAACCTCCTGCAGGAGATCTCCTATGATGAGTACGAGGCCCACGACCTGATCAAGGAGTTCTTCTACAACCGGCTCACGCCCAAACAGAAGACGGGATACCACATGAGGGCCTCGGACCATTACATGGAGGTGGGGACCAACCGCTCCACCGTGGAGGCGATGTACCACCTGACCATGGGCGGACAGCCTGTCAAGGC
>CBDVER010000368.1:0-2441 GCA_965373055.1 uncultured Thermoplasmata archaeon | reverse complement strand
CGCTGATATGGAATCCAGAATGGCCCTCTCGCTCTCAAGGAAGGGGCCCTCATCACTCTCTGGCCTTTCCAGTTTGTAGAAGATCTCCACCTTCCCGGATCTCGTATCGCCAGGTTTGATATCGCTTTGCAGTTTCCATCGGGACTCCATGAATTTCTCGGACAGGAAATGATCACCTTCGAACACGATCCTTGAACACGCTGCCTTCGGGTACCGTACTGATAAAGGTAGTATCTCCACCGTCCTTTCGAATACCTCATCCTGTGTAAGGCTCTGATCGCCCAATATGGAGTCGAGTTCAAGGATGCAGAAGAGACGCCTCTTCGATCCATCCTGAATGGACCCGACATTCGGGATGCTCCTTCGCACCCTTCTCGGGCTGATCTTTATTCCAGTGGTCCCAGCGGGGTAACACTCTTTCTGGGGATCGCTTTCCGCTGCAATATCCGACATGTCAACACCTATGTCTGGGCCATTGATCCTATGGTTAGAATAACTCAGCCCACAAAGGTCCATATAATACCTTTCAGGTAATTCTCAAAAGAAAATTTGAGTGAGGAGTAGGACCTCCCAATAACTGACCATATCAAATGTTGGGACCGGGGACATTCAAAGGTCCGGACATTGTGTACCATTGCCGTTATTTCCGTAAATGATACTGGGTTTGTTATCTTTATATAACATCCAGAGGCTAATCATCCAATGTCACAGGTTTCAACCGATCTCCACAGGTGACCTGCGATACCACAGGTGTCTCCGAGGGTATTACATGACGGTAAAAGGCAAGGTGATGATAATCGAAGATGAGGCGATCATCGCCATGGACATCAGATCGACCGTTGAGGAGCTGGGGTACACGGTCCCTGCAACCGCCTCATCGGGTGATGAGGCACTCTCAAAGGTGGATGAGGCAGACCCGGATATCATCCTCATGGACATCAAGATCGCAGGGAATATGGACGGGATCGAGACGGCCGGGAAGATCAACGAGACTCACAACATCCCCATCATCTATATCACCAGCTACTCGGACGAAAAGACCCTGGAAAGGGCCATGAATACGCGTCCTTACTCCTACATCCTCAAACCCATCAGGGAGAGGGACCTCGCCGTTGAATTGAAGCTTGCCCTGCACAGCCACAAGATGGAGCTCAAGCTCATCCAGGCATTCAACGAGCTGCAGAAGGCAAACGAGAAGCTTCAGATGCTGGATGATATGAAGAGCGACACCATAATGAGCATCAGCAGCAACATCCAGACGCAGATATCGGATGCATCGGATGCGATAGATAAGGCCATGAAAGGGCCCGGACAGAGCGATAATATGGAGCTCTCCAGGGCAAAGAGGGTCCTGCTGAATCAGACCAGGATGCTCGATGACATGAGGGGTACGATGGATATCGCCGATGACACTATTACCATCTCAACCTCGGTATTTTATCTAAACGACCTATCGTCCCTTGTTGCAAAGGAGATGGATGCTGATGCCACAAAGATGGGCATAGAGATCACACATCCTGAGGGGAAGGTATCCGTGAAGGCCGACTATTACAAGATCAAATACATCATCTCCATCCTGATAAAGCACGCGTTGAACCTCTCAAGGAAAGAGGGGAGACTGGACATCAGGATCGTTGAGGAAGAGGATCGGATCAAGCTCTCCATATGTGACGTCGGCACCGGCATCCCATTTGAAGGCCAGGAGAGGATCTTCGATGATACCCTTGAACCCGAGGATATCGTTTACGGGCCCACGGCCAGGGGGGAGTTCCAACTGAAGGGGTCCCATATAGCGGGAGTGAAGGAGATCATCGAAGCCCACAAAGGGGTCATTGGAATGGAGGGTGACGATAAGACGGGGGTCCATTACTTCTTCACATTGCCAATTATCCAGGATAAACCCCCGAAAGAGGAGCGATACGGCTCCGATATCTTCACAGATTACCTGGAGGATACTACCCCTTACACGCCCTCCTGATCTCGCGTCGTTCAAGCGGACAGGGGTCAGTATGGATCTACTCCTCATCTTCCATATCCAGCCTGTTTGCCCTCCTCCTCCTGGCTATCAGGACGAATATTAGCATTATCACCAGAAGGAAAACGACCGTTCCCAGGCAGCATACTACAGCTTTCTGTAACGGGCTGTCATCGTCGTCATCCGTTCCCTCCGGCTCGGACGGCGTCGTGCTCGCTCCGCTTTCAGAGGGCGCCAGATCATCACCACCATCGCTGTCGGAGAAGTGGTAGGAGTATGTCTCCTCCCAGTCGAATTCCGAACCCGGTATGATGAGCTCGTACACGCCATCTTCGGTCTCTTCCAGCAGGAAGGAGCCCACACCTTCTATGACGATGTAAACGTCCATCCCGGCCTCACCCGTGACCTCAACGGTCCAATCGCCCTCATCATTCACGGTTACCGTGGCCTCCGTGATATCCCATCC
>CBDVER010000367.1:0-2443 GCA_965373055.1 uncultured Thermoplasmata archaeon | reverse complement strand
ATGAATCCGTATTGGTTCAGGTTGATCTCCAGCGCAGAGGAGAGATCTCCAAGGGACTCGCAGGGCTGTATTCCCACCGAGAGGACGACCATGTCGTATCTCTCCTTCTGGACCTTGCCGTCATCGTCAACGTATCTTATGAAAAGGTCCTTCGTCTCCCGATCCTGCTCCACCCTGGGGACGCGTGACCTTCTGTAGACTACCCCGTACTCCTTCTTGCTCCGCTCATAGTACCTGTCGAAATCCTTGCCGAAGGAGCGGTGGTCCATGAAGTAGATGTGCGTGTCCAGGTCCCCGCCCAGATGCTCCTTGGCTATCACGGCCTCCTTGGTGGCATACATACAGCAGACCGAGGAACAGTAGGGGTGATCACAGCTCTCGTCCCTGGAGCCCACGCACTGGAGCCATGCGATCTTGCCGGGCGCTTTGCCGTCCGATAATCGTTTGACATGTCCTTTATACGGGCCCGATGCCGACAGCATCCTCTCGAACTCGATGGATGTCACCACGTTGGGATAGACGCGGTATCCCAGCGAGTCGCCGGTCTTGGGCACGAACTCCTCGAATCCGGGTGATACGATCACGGAGCCCACCTCCACGGTCTCCTGGATCGCCTCCTGATCGTGGTCCACGGCCCCCCTCTTGCATACCTCTACGCACTGCATGCAGTCACAGCATCCACCGCAGCTGAAACACCTCTGGGCCTCCTTCAGTACATCCTCAAGCGTGAAGGTCGACTCCACCTCGTCGAAGGTGGTGGTCCTCCCCTCATCGCTCAGAACTGCCCCCCTCCTCCGTTCCTTCCTCATCCGGTCCGCCGTCTCCGGAATGGGGCTCCCGGCCTCCTCCTTCGCCTCCCGTCCCTCTATCAGGTCCTCATCGCTCAGGAAGCGGTCGATGGATATGGCCGCCTCATGCCCCGCACCGATGGCCTCCACGGCAGATGCCGGTCCTGTGACCGCATCCCCTCCCGCGAACGTGTCGGGGACCTTCGTCTGCAGCGAAATTGGGTCCACGTGGATGGTTCCGGAGCCATCCAGCTCGATGCCGGACTTGGCCAGGCATGATCCCTCCACCATCTGTCCGACGGCGAGTATCACCGTGTCGCACTCGATGTCGAACTCCGAACCCTCCACCGGTTTTGGGCTCCTCCTGCCGCTCTCATCCACCTCCCCGAGCTCCATCTCCATACAGGTGAGGCAGGTCTGACAGGCCTTGTCCACCACTGCCACTGGGGACGTCAGGTGATCTATCCTCACGCCCTCCGCCCTCGCCTGGGCGATCTCGTCCCTGTGGGCGGGCATCTCCTTCTCCCCCCTCCTGTATATGATCGTGACCTCCGCCCCAAGCCGCCTTGCTGACCTGGCGCAGTCCATGGCGACGTTCCCGCCGCCCACCACCAGGACCTTCTGCCCCTTGTATCGTTCAGCATCCACGGCCCCGGAGTTGACATCGAAGAGGAAGTCGACCCCCTGGATAATGCAGTCGTCCGAACATGTGGCAAGGTTGAGGTCCCTTCCCGCCTGTGCGCCTATGGCGACGTGAAACGCCTCGTATCCACTCTTTCGAAGATCGTCCAGTGTGAACTCCTTGCCCAACTCCTTTCCGTATTCGATCCCGATCCCATCCTCTTTCAGGAGCCTGTCTATCTCCATCTTGAGATATACGTTCGGGTGCCTGTACTCCGGGACGCCGTAGTAGAGCATGCCGCCGGGGTTCTCCCTGGCCTCGAAGATCGTCACGGCGTATCCCATTCTGGCCAGGTCCGATGCTGTTGTGAGCCCGGAGGGCCCGGAACCTATAACTGCCACCTTCCTGCCCTCGCCCCTCTGGGGTAGCTGGAACGGGTCCTCCCTGTCCCCGTATCTCTCCGCCCGTCCGGAGAGATACCCTTCCAGTTCCTCGGGGTGTTCGTTGATATGATCCGCTATGAACCTCCTGATCGCGCTGATGGCTATGGGCTCGTCCACGTCCTTCCTGTTGCACTCGAGCTCGCAGGGATGATAGCAGACCCGACCCATGGAGCCGGGGATCGGGATCCTCTGTTTGATGAGGTGATACGCCTCGCCGAACTTCTCCCTGGAGGCCAGCTGGATGAAACCCTGTGCGTTCAGGCCTGCGGGGCACTCTATCCTGCAGGGTGCCCTCTCCTCGGCCTTATCAATGGCGTAGATGTTCGGGATCGCCTGGGGGAACAGCTGATAAATTGCTTTCCGATGGTCCAAACCCTCGTTGAAATCGGATCGGATCTCGACGGGACAGTGCTCTGAACAGTCCCCGCATCCGTTGCACCTCTCCGCGTCGACGAACCTGGGGTTCCTGGTGTACTTGACCTGGAAGTTGCCCACCTTGCCCGATATCCCATCGACCCTGGCGCCGGTGATGATCTCTATGTTCCTGTGCCTGCCAGTATATACACATTATGTGGCTAGAATGCACATTG
>CBDVER010000366.1:0-2447 GCA_965373055.1 uncultured Thermoplasmata archaeon | reverse complement strand
CACCCAAGAGCTTAGCAGTGACCTGCATATCTTTATTAGATATATACAGGAGTGGGACGAGAAGAGGGCCGTCAGGACGAATGAGCTGAGCAAGGTGGACTCAAAGAGACTGGCGAAATTGATGGGATATGCGGATGTGATCGATGATGCCAAGAAGGACGGGGGATCTCCGTGGATCGATTTCATCGATAACCTGGCGCTCATTGCCGGTTTCGTCAGGTACGACACCAAAGGGGAATATATTGGATACTACAGCCAGGAGCCATCATTTCAGGAGAATTACATCGAGTTCAGTAAGGAAAAATATGAGGAATTCCTGGAATCTTCCCAATTGGATCAGGAACATTATCTCCGGAACACACTGATCAAGGCAAACCAGGGCTGCGAGAGCGAGTTCTTCAGGCCAACAGGACCATGTTCCATCCTGGATGGGTTCAATTCATCCGGATGCGCGATCTATGTCGTTCCCCACATCAGATTTGACAAGGTCAAAATGTTTCTTTTGAACCTGTTGAAGAGGCTCGAAACAGATATATGGTATGATACGGGATCGTTCATCGAATATCTGAAGAAGGAACATCGATATTTCATGATCCCGAAGGATATCCCCGATGATTGGACCAACAGGAATGGTGACAGATACTCCAATTTTGAAGAACATAGAGGCAATTACAGAAACATCAGTACGATCCCAGAAAATGCCGACGATTCCTTCGAAAGGGTGGAGGGAAGGTTCATAGAACGTTTTCTCGAGAACATTCCCCTGACGATGAGATATGTCGATGTCGCTTATGATACCGGGTACAAGGAGATGAATATGAGGAAAGAACGTTGGACATCGATAAAAGATAATGATGATACACTGCATCCCTCGATCGGCGTTCTGAAAGCATTCAGGATAAATGACCGCTTTATCCGGGGCATGGAAGGGCGCATTGGGAAACCCATGGTCACGATACAACCCAATTTCGAGATACATGTGGATTCCGCCCTGTATCCGGCGGGCATCATGTCAAAACTCGAACCCTTCACCGATATGATCAAAGATGACACATCCATATTGCTCAAATTGAGCAAGAAGAAGACCGGCAAACATCTGGTTGAGAACAAGGATCTGGACATCATCAGATTTCTTGGGGAGATCTCAGGAAAGGATGTTCCGGCAAATATCTTAACGGAGCTCAAGGAATGGACCGCACATACCGAGATATTCACACTCTACAATGGCTACAGCCTTCTGGAAGGCGGAGGGGATCCTGGGAGATATGACGAGTTCATGATCGAAGAGATATCGCCCGGTCTTAAAATAGTGCGATCCCCGGATAAGTTATTCTCGAAAATGGAAAAGGACGAGGTCGTACCCATCATGATAAAGCATTCCAGCGATAGCATCCGGATCCCCCCGGTTGGAGCATCCAGTATTTTTGGAAGATATCAAGAGGTGAAAAAGGAGGAAAGAGAAAAGATCGACCTGAGGAGAGTGGATCTTGTTGCATATTACTTCCAATCCAAGGATATGATGAGGATCGTATCGAAGAAGCTGTTGAAGGAGGGGCAACCGATAGAAATAGACGACGAGGAGGACACGCTTTCCTTTCACTTATCCCTCGAACCGAAGGTGAAGAAGATACTGGGCAAGATGAAAAGAAAATATGAGATCAACATAGAGGATCAGGAATGGATATGACATTGCAGGGCCCACTGATAATCCAGAGCGACCACACGTTGCTCCTCGAGGTGGAACATCCAGGATATGGCGAATGCAGGGATTTCCTTGCAAGCTTTGCGGAGCTGGTCAAGTCGCCGGAGTTCATACATACCTACCGGATCACTCCCCTTTCCCTCTGGAATGCTGCTGCACTCGAGATACCACTCGTGAAGATAGAATGCGAATTGAGAGATTTTTCCAGATATGACATCCCCGAGAATGTTCTTGTCGATATCGAGGAATGGTACAACAGCTACGGAAAGGTGGTTCTTTTAAAGGATACCCCGGGTCGGATCAGATTGGTCGTCGATGACCCCGTGATCCTGGAAAGGCTGATCAACGATGCAAAAATGCAATCATACTGGCTCGAACTTAAAGGAAATGAGTTCCTCGTCGATGAGGTTGAGCGCGGCGAGCTTAAACACGCCCTGGTGAAAACTGGTTTTCCCGTGAAGGATCTCTGCGGTTATATCCCCGGCATTGAATTGGATATCGCCCTGAGGGATGTCGATCTTGACGGGAAGGAGTTCGATCTGTATGACTATCAGAAGGAGGCTGTCGATGCATTCTATCAAGCGGGAAGAGACACAGGAGGAAACGGGATAATCGTTCTGCCCTGTGGATCGGGCAAGACCATCATCGGTCTCGGTGTGATGTCCGCGATATCGTATAATACTCTCATTATATCCACCAACAACGTTGCGGTCCATCAATGGAGAGATGGGATCATTGCAAAGAC
>CBDVER010000365.1:0-2448 GCA_965373055.1 uncultured Thermoplasmata archaeon | reverse complement strand
ACAGCTTTATATCCCAGCCGAGGTTATCCTTCTCGTTGGTTCCGTAAATGATGGAATCGGCGATCTCCTCCAGGTCATACCTGTTCGAGCCGTTGTACCTGGATACGTTGAATAACAGATAGACGGCTCCAACGTCCATTCTTCCCCTGAGCAGATCCTCATGCCTGGGTGAGCCGATCACGAGGTCCATTTCACCGTTTCCATCGATATCCCCCAGCTCCAGACTGTGCCCAAGGCCAAATTCTCCTTCCATTCGAATAGTGGTCACGGTTCTGATCCAGATCAGGTATGGATCATTAGAATAATCCCTACGGATCAGGTTATCGCTGCCCCAATAAATGTAGATCGACTTTGCGGTGGGGGCGGAGAAGATCAGATCGTCCATTCCATCCTTATCGAGGTCATCAACGATCATTGCCGTCCCATATCCGTAATCCTCCTGAAAATCCTTTGTTTTATGATACACCTCTCCTTCCCAGGTATAATAGCTCATTATATCGATGGGAAGATATGACACATTTACATACTTGTCCGGGCCGTATAACTGGATCACCTCGGGGAAGCCTTCCTCCCTTCCCCAGTATACATCGATGCGCCCCCCCTCCATGGGAATTGCCGGGCTCACGATCAGGTCAATGTAGCCATCTCCGTTGAGATCTCCCGAATCGATCTCCCTTGCCATCTGGTCCTTGGATTTGGGGACTGCCTTTCCGAAGCCCTGCCCCTCGGAGTTCCAGATCGTATGCCCTATGATCGTCAGGTCTGCATTATTGCCCTCCAGGTCAATATCTGCGATGTCGAAATCCTCTCTTCCATACCAGATATATAGTCTCCCCTCACCATAAAGGCCGTAATAACCGGTTGCGAAGGGGGCGGAAATTGCAATGTCGTCCAGGCCATCTCCATTGAGATCCTTCAACCAGGTGAATTCCCCAAACCCCTCGTTGGGAGGGGGCATAAGCTCAGGCCAGATGCTCACGGCATCTATCTCCTCCACGGTGGCCGTACCCGAAAACGATGTCAGGTCAGCCCGGGTTACCTGCTTTTGGCCCACAGAAAAAGCTTCTGCCTCCAGTGGGGAAGTATCAATATGGAGCAGGGTAAGGAGAAACAGCATTGATATCATCGTTATGGTAGGAGCCTTTCCAATGCCTTTCCATCTGTGAGATCGGGGATGGATCATCTGGATCCCTCAACGGTCATATTCGAATCTATCGATTTAAGTATTTTGTGGTTGGGTTGGGATTTAAGGTATAGCATCCAGTAGGGTCTCTTTCTGTGCTATTGGCCTTCCGGTGCCAGAGTGCCATACGACATAGTTATCCATAAAGTGTCCCAAAAGATATTAATAATGTATAGAGGTTAAAATTGCCACTGGAATGTACTGCTTTTCGGTATGCCCAAAGGCTCACAGGATAGCACCTCATGCCCCCTATGTTAGCCGATGTAAGGAGGAGATATATTGATCCATATTATCAAGAAGGCCCTGATGCTAGCGGTGATCCTCTCGATCGCCATGCCGACCTTCATGTCGATCGGAAGTGAACCTATTGCCGTGGGAGCCTCCCTTGACATGAAGCATCTTGGCGTTGATGATGATTGGCAGATATGGGGTGATGAGGATACGATCGGCATGGGAGGTTCCATAGCCAGCGGCGATCTTGATGGGGACGGAAGGGACGACCTTGCCGTGGGCATCCCGGTCACCGGCGGAAGGACACCAGGAACCGTTCTCGTGTACTTCTCCAGGGACCCTGATGATCTCTATCCCGCATGGGGGTCGCGGGACGCGGATCTGATAGTGTACGGCGCGACCGATAACGACCATTTTGGAGATTCGTTGGCGATCGCCGACCTGAGCGGGGACGGAAGGGCCGAGCTGATGATCGGCGCCCCTTATGCTGACGGCCCAAACGAGGGCCGACGTGACTGTGGGGAGGTGTATATTCTGGACGGAAGGTCGAGATCCGCCTATGGTGTCACCATCCAGATAGCCTCCGAAAGCACATTTGGACACATCATAGGCAGGGAAGGGGCGGACCATCTCGGGGTAGGGATAGATGTGGGCGACCTGGATGGTGATGGCGAACTGGATATCGTCGTCAGAAGCGAGGGCGCCGGAGGTTATCTGGATTCGGCAGATGTAGGCAGGGAGAACCTCAACCACGGGTCATGGGAGATAGAGGTGATCTCCGGCGACCTCGCCGGCGTGGGGCATATCGACCTGAGCCAGTCGCCGCCACTTGTGAGGTTCTTCGGATCGCGCAGCTCGGGAGGCCCTTTGACCAATGAGGCTGCAACCCATATAGGCAACGGGATGGCCATCGGTGATTTCAACGGGGATGGCCAGGACGATCTCGCCTTCTCCTTCAGGACCCCCACAATAGGGGCCGTGTGCATGTACCTTGGGGGGGTCGATTTTTCCGGGGTAAACCCCGACATCGTGGT
>CBDVER010000364.1:0-2456 GCA_965373055.1 uncultured Thermoplasmata archaeon | reverse complement strand
GAAGGAGGAGTGAGTGAAGGCCCCATCTGAGTTGAAGGGCGCGTATATTCCTCTGTGAATTGGTTCACTTTCCGAGATGGGTTTCCTCCCGGGGGCCCTGAGGAATTGAGAGATCAATATTTTATCAGAAAAGGTCTGGGAATATCCAAGATCAATATCCATACTTCTTGTGAGCCTCATCAATTGGAAGCAGCTCTGCAACCCTGACCTCTTTCTCCTCTTCGAGTATGGAATAGAATATGGTCCAGGTCCTGCCGATGTGCATTCTGTACCTGAGCTTTCCCCTGATCGGCAACCTCTCTTTGTCCCCCGTACCCCTTCCCGGATAGGGGTTCTCCTTGAGCTTTTTAATGTTCTTGATTATGATCGAGGAGCTCTTATTATCTAGGCAGCCAAGGATCTCCTGAACCTCCCGAGTGATCAGGACCTTATAGCTCATCTATATCGACCAGATCCTTTTCATTCATGGCCTCGACCCTTTCCATCCTGTCCATCAGCTTCTTCCTGTTGTACAGCTGGAGCATTTCGGTAAGGATATCATCATATGTCATTCCAGCCTCCTTGGCGTTGCTGAGCTGTCTCCATATCGCCTCGGACACGGGGATTCGTTTATTGAGGGTCATGATGTACAATTGGATTTACAATATTTTAAACTTGTGCATTATTGTAAATGCCGATTGGTTCCAGAACCCCATCTCCCGGAATATTTATTAATAAATTAACAATATTAACGTTAATAAGGTGTTTTCATGTCCAACCTGAGAGTGGTAATTTCCTGCGTGTCCTTTGAAACCGTAAAGATCACACAACCAATACTGGATTACAAGGCCGACAGGGTGTACCTCATCCACTCCGGGAAAAAGCCCCCTTACATCGATTTCTTCAATGCGGTCACCCAAGAACTTGACAAACACAGGATCCCCTACGAGGAGCGGGATATCTTCTACGGGGACTTCAGGATCGTAATGAAGGCCGTAAGGGATATCATCAAAAAAGAGAGAGAAGAGGGGAACCACGTATACGTGAACGTCGGGGCGGGGCCACAGATATACTCCTCTGCCGCCATGATCGCATCGATGATGGAGGGGGCCATCCCTTTCAATGCCCCAACGGCCGAGTGGACCGTGAAAGACCCGACCAGGGTATTCTACCAGAATGGAAAACCTGTGGGGAACGCAAAGAAGGTAAAGAGACCCGAGGAGATCCCCGTATTCGATGTGACCCCACCGGACCCGGAGTTGATCAGGGGGCTTTCGATATGGAAGGACGTCACTGACAGATGGAAGATCAGGCCCACAAAAGAGGTGATGATCGAGCTGGAACGAGACGGCCTCCTCGTGGAGATATATTCGGATGATAAAAGAAAGAATATCTCCCAGTCAGCACTGATGAGATACAGGCGGGGATTCCTTGAGAAGTGGGAAAGTCAGGGGTGGATCAGAAAGGACAGGAGGGGAAAGTACTCGCTGACAGGCCAGGGTGACATGATACTCTCCATTTTCGGATGAAGCGATGGCAAATGTGAGTGGTGATCGGTCCGGACCTTATTTGAATCCGTACATGTAATTCACCTGCTGATTGGAGCCCATGGAAGGATCTATGATGTCCTGTTTAATTTTCCCCTCCTCCCCTCCGCTCTCTTCTGTCTCATCAGGATCATTGGGTTTATCGTCTTCAACCTCCTCTTCCTCAGCTGGTTTCCTTCTCAATAGGAGCACAAGAAGCACTGCTATCACCATAATAACAATGAGAGCGAGGATGATCATGACAATCACAACCGCCCATGCCCCATTATCCTCCTCCTTTTGTATGGGCTCCTCAGGTGCCTTGACGATCCTCGGTTGTGTGGAATTGAAGTTTCCGGACCGGTCAGAGAAATGGAAAACGTAATGTAGGTCGTCATACCGCCCCACTCCAATTGAAATCACCCTTAAAAATGGGTTCTCCCCCTCCATTGAGGTGTGGGTGTGGGCCCCATCCCCGAACCAGTATTCCACGAAGACCTCATCGATCATATGGTCATCATCCAATTCAACGATGAATGTCATATCTTTTCCATTTGTGAAATTTACAGGCGTCCCATCACTGATCATCACGGGGGTTTTCAAATCGACAACGGTGATCGTCCTCACCTCTCCCTCCACCCAGTTTCCAGAGGAGTCCTCCACGAAGATGTAATATTTGATCTGTGTTCCCGGATCACCATTGGCCGGCAGGGTTGCATGATAAAGATCATCCTTGGCCATATCGATCCATTCGGGCAGCCCATCATTGATGGTGTAGAACACCTTGACCGCCGATACCTCAACATTGTCGGTCACCTCCACCGAGAACCGAAGGGTCACCTCTAACTCTATGGAATCCGGGGTCGTATCATTTCCAATTACCGGATCTATTTCATCAAGGAGCCTCACGATCCCCTCCACTCCTGTGGAATTCCAGTTTCCGGAGGAATC
>CBDVER010000363.1:0-2478 GCA_965373055.1 uncultured Thermoplasmata archaeon | reverse complement strand
GGATGGAGGAGGGGACGATAGAGGAGCCCCAATTGGAGGAGGAGCCTGTCCCTGAAGGAGAGGAGGCACCACGGGAGCTCCCCGATGAGGAGCCCGTCCCCGATGGGGAAGGCGAGGTCACGGAGAACGAATAGTTCATCATCACGGTCCACGAGGATAAATGGCCCCTGGATGGGCCAATGTAGGTGATATGATGCGGTTACTATCAAAGGCCCTGATTGCGTGTTTGCCTGTATCGATCGTTATGTTGATGGTCCTATCCGGTATGGTGCCGGTGGATGGGAGTATCACGGGCAAGATGAACATATCCGACGCCCTGCCGACCGAAGCGTCCTTCACCACCGTGGAGGTGTGGGACTCCGATGGTGACGGCCTGGACGAGATCTACCTTGGCGGGGCGGGGAGAAGCCCACCCAAGACGGCGGGTATCCGGGCATACGAATACGATCCGTCCCAGGGCGAGTGGTCCGAGTTCGGCTCTGGCCTTCCGGGGGCCTCCTCCGGGAAATATTACGGAGCCCTCGGCCTCGGTGACCTGGATGGGGACGGGGACATGGATATCGCGGCACCCCTCCACACAAAATGGTACGATGGTTCCACCGATGGCGTGGAGATCTACACGAACATGGGCGCTGGTGTGTTCTCACTCTACCACACGATCGACGTTGGCTCCTCGGCCTCCGAGGTCGAGATCGCGGATCTGGACGGAGACGGCACCAATGATATAGTGGTCTCCCTGAACGGCGGGGTCAAGGTCTATTACGGGACGGGGTCCATATCCTCCTGGGCCGAATACAGCCCGGACTGGGAATCCCACGAGATGGATGGGATCGGAGTGGGCGACCTCAACGGCGATGGGCTCCTCGACATCGTTGGCACCCCCTATACAGGGGACGGTATCAGCCTCTACGTGCAGTCCGCATCCTGGACCTGGGAGAGCCTTGAGTTCAAGGACGTGGACCAGGCCTTCGGGATCAAGATCGCGGATCTGGACGGGGACGGGAACAACGACGTCATCTGCGGGACCAGAGGCAAGGGGATCAGGGCCTGGAAAGGGAACGGTGGGGGTTCCATCGGGGGCACATCGTTCTCCTGGACCGAGATGAACGACGGCCTCCCTTCGGATAACGGCGACTGGCAGCAGATCGAGCTTGCTGACATCGACGGCAACGGCCACCCAGATCTGATCGGGGCCCGCAATAGTGGAGGGAAAGTGCACATATATCTCAACTCGGGCTCATCCTGGAGCGAGGTTCTTGAGGATGATCTGGATATAGGCGGCAACCCCTACGGTGCCAACTTCGGGGATTTCAACGGGGATGGACAGCTGGACTGCGCCGCCTGTTCCTGGGGGACAGGAATAGATGCCTGGCTCCTTATCGGAGGTGGAGACACCCCCGTGGACGACGACGAGCCGGCGGACGATGAGCCTGATGATACGCCCAGCGATGATGAACCGATGGATGGGGATCGGGAGGCGGAGGACACGCCGCTTCCCCTCTACTTGACGATATCCGGGGCGATATTGATATCCTTCCTCGTGATTTCCATCAATAGAAGAAAAAGATAGGCAGGTAGGTCCCTTGCACCGATCGAACGTTAACAAGATCGCCATTTTAATGGCCCTATCGACCCTTATGCTGATATCTCCAGCTCCCGTAAAAGGGGAACTTGAGGAGTTCGGTTCCATCGAGGTGGCGGGATCGATGTACCAGAGCAGGTACAACCACACCGCCACACTGCTAAATGACGGGAGGGTGCTGATCGTGGGCGGAACGATCGACGGGAGGACGTCGATAGGCACCTGCGAGCTGTATGATCCTGATGAGGGTTCATGGGGAGCAGGGGCGGACCTTGAACAGAGGAGGATGAGGCACAGCGCCGAGTTACTTCCCTCCGGTAATGTGCTCGTGAGCGGAGGATACGTTGGAACCGATGAGGGGCACCCATCCCTGCTCATGCATTACAACCAAACCGATGCATATTCACTTTCAACCACGGAGATATACGACCCCATTTCCGGCACATGGGAGGCGGGACCCGAGCTGGGAGAGAACAGGTTCTGGCCGGCCAGCCTGGTCCTTCCTGATGGCAGGGTGATCCTGATGGGCGGGATGAACGACGAGGTGGGGGCATTATCTTCCTGCGAGATATTCGATCCGGACGATAACAGCTGGAGCGAGGCCGCCCCCATGAACGCCGCCAGGACCAGGTGCATGGCCACACTGCTTGAGGACGGTTCCATCCTCATCACAGGCGGGCACGACGCGATCGACAAGACGCCGTTCGATTCATGCGAGAGGTACTATCCCGACGAGGATAGGTGGGAGGTCGTCGCTCCCATGACGAGGGGAAGGGGATATCACTCTGCAGTGCTCCTGAACGATGGGAGGGTCCTGGTGAGCGGTGGTTTCTCTGGTCCTGGCCTGCCCGACTGGCAGGATGGGGAGATATACGATCCCGCCAAGGATACGTGGG
>CBDVER010000362.1:0-2479 GCA_965373055.1 uncultured Thermoplasmata archaeon | reverse complement strand
GCCGTTCATATCCTTATAACCACTCATTCAACGACCTGGACGCATATTAATATTACCTCGAGGGAGAACGGGAATAAAAAGAGAAAGAGTGTTCCCCGAGAGAATGAAGCCATTACAGGACCAAATATTAATAATCAAAGGGGTTCTGTTCACATCATGACGGTCCCTCACGATGAGAATGGATCCAACGAGATCGATTACGAAGGGGATTACAGGTCCAACTTCAACGACTTCTACAACCTCATGCCCTACAGGGTATCCAGGATCCTGCTCGTATCCAGCCTCTACGATGCATTCACGCTCGAGGAGGAGGGGCTCCTGTTCGAGCAGATATCGGAGGAGTACAGGGACCTGGCGCTCTCATCACCCCCCCAGGTGATCCGCGTATCATCCGGAGAGAAGGCCCTCAGGGAGATGGACAGGGAAAAATACGACATGATAGTCACAATGGCAAGGCTGTCGGACATGGACCCCTATGAGTTCGGAGAAAAGGTCAAGCAGAACAACCCCGATATCCCGGTCATACTGCTCCTTACCGATATGGGAGATATCCCCATATTCCACACCCCAGGCAGGGTCGACGGAATAGACAAGGTGTTCTTCTGGAACGGCGACTCCGCGCTGTTCATGGCCATCATCAAATACGTCGAGGATCGGCTCAACGTCGTCAACGACATGAAGACGGGGCACGTCAAGGCCCTTTTGATCATAGAGGATTCACCAAGGTACTACTCCTTCTTCCTGCCGATGATATACAAGGAGATAATGGGCCAGACGCTCTCCCTGATGACCCTGGGGCTCAACGAACAGGAGAAGATCCTGAGAAGGAGGGCAAGGCCCAAGATCCTTCTCGCCGAGACGTATGAAGAGGGAATGGAACTTTTCAACAGGTTCAGGGGAAACATCCTTGGGATCATATCGGACCTGAAATACCCAAAGAACGGTGAGAAGGTGGACGACGCGGGATTCCAGCTGGTGGACGCGATCGGGGATGAGGTCCCGATCCTGCTGCAGTCATCACAACTTGAGCACGAGAGCAGGGCGCGTGAGATGGGGGTCCCGTTCATACACAAGAAATCCAAGACGCTCAAACAGGGTTTTGGAAAGTTCTTCCGGGAGAGGCTTGGATTCGGCGATTTCATCTTCATGCTTGCGGACGGCACCGAGATAGACAGGGCGGAGAACATAAGGGAGTTCCTGGAGAAGATAAGAACGGTTCCGGCGCCGTCCCTGAGGTATCATGGGGACAGGAACCAGTTCTCCAACTGGCTGATGGCGCGTGGAGAGATCTCCCTGGCCGGGATGCTCCGCAGAAAAAGAGTGTCCGACTTCAAGACCGACGAGGAGATGAGGGACTTTCTCCTGGATGTGATCAGGAAGCACAGAAGGGAGAAACAGCTGGGGATAATCATGGACTTCCCCAGGCAGAACTTCGAGTTCGAGCAGACCTTCACCAGGCTTGGAGGAGGGTCCCTCGGTGGAAAAGGGAGGGGGATAGCCTTTCTCTCGTCACTGCTCAGCAGGAGCGGACACATGACGGGCCTGAAGAGCTGCAGGATCATGCTTCCCGAGACGCTGGTCATAGCCACAGACGAGTACGACCGCTTCATGAACGAGAACGACATCCAGGAGGCCGCACTTGAAGACCTGGAGGACCAGCGGGTCAAGGAGCTGTTCCTCGATACGTCGTTCAACGACAGGATAAAGGACGATCTAAGAAGATATCTCGAACACATGATCTCCCCCATGGCGGTGAGGTCATCCAGCCTCCTGGAGGATTCCCAGAACCAGCCATTTGCGGGGATCTACACCACTTACTTTCTTCCCAACAACCACCCGGACGGGGAGGTGAGATTGGACCAGCTCCTGACGGCGGTGAAACTGGTCTACTCCTCGGTGTTCTCCAGGAAAGCGAAGGCCTACTTCAGGACACTTGTTCAGCTTCCGGAGGAGGAGAAGATGGCCATAGTCATTCAAAAGCTCGTG
Organism: uncultured Thermoplasmata archaeon; assembly: GCA_965373055.1. Classification (GTDB taxonomy): domain Archaea; phylum Thermoplasmatota; class Penumbrarchaeia; order Penumbrarchaeales; family Penumbrarchaeaceae; genus JAGLEG01. The sequence continues at coordinate 493 of CBDVER010000362.1, read as the reverse complement.
GGGAACCGGCACGGGAGCCAATTCTACCCGATGATCTCCGGCCTGGCCCAATCACACAATTTCTACCCGGTCCCCCCCCTCAAGAGGGAGGATGGTATCGCCAACGTCGCGCTGGGGCTGGGCAAGATAGTCGTCGAGGGGGAACAGGTCCTGAACTTCTCCCCCGAACATCCAAAGATCATCCCCGGTTTCAACACCCCCGGCGAGATAATGGCCAACTCCCAGAAGTATTTCTACGCCCTGAACATGGACAGGACGGAGTTCGACCTCTCCAGAGGAGAGGAGGAGACGCTGTTTAAACTCGACATCGATGAGGCGGAGAAGAGCGGGGCCCTCGATTACCTTGCCAGCACATACGATGTCAATGACAACAGGATGAGGGACGGGACCACGGCCAACGGCCCCAGGGCCATCACATTTGCCGGGGTCCTCAAGTACAACATGCTTCCGCTTGCCCCGATCCTGAAGAACCTGCTCTCCATAGGCAGAAAGG
>CBDVER010000361.1:0-2482 GCA_965373055.1 uncultured Thermoplasmata archaeon | reverse complement strand
CGACGAACCAAAAGCCCGGGACCTCGGGTTTGATTCTCATAACAAAGCCGTCATCTCTGGAGATCCTATCGGGAAACAGCGCACCCTCCGTCGTGGGGAAGTTGGAGCTTGCGGTCCATCCGGCCAATACAACATCAAAGGGAGCTATGAGAGCCATTGCTAAGGCCGTGTCCCAGCTGTCGCCCCCTATGTACGAACAGTAGAGCACCTCGGTAACATTGTGGTCCAGCACATAGAGAAATGCCTCCTGGGAGAGCCCCCGATCCTGCATAAGGGCCGTTTCGGTTGTGGGAAGGTCACTGCTGTGGGTGTATCCTGTCAAGTAGATGTTTCCCAGTTCATCCATCATGAGCTCGAATCCCTTATCAGGTCCATCCCCGCCCAGGTAGGTCGACATTAGTAGGGTGGATCCGTCCGGGCTGAGTTTGGATAAGGTGAGATCGTCGTATCCAAGAGGTTCATCATGGATAACCCCTGACGTGGTTGGGAAATCGGTGCTGTATGTATTGGTACTTATATAGATGGAACCATCGCTATCAAGGCTCATCTTAGGGTGCCAATCGAATCCGGTCCCTCCAAGGAAAGTGGACCAGATCAGGTCACTTAGGTCGGGTTCGAGCTTGAGGACGTATACATCGTACTCACCACTGAACTCGGTGTCGAAGGCGCCATGAGTGGTCGGGAAATCCGGACTGTAAGTGCTCCCACATAGGTACACGTGCCCATCATCATCCATTGACATGTCCGAGAGAAGATCGCGCGTGCTCCCCCCGATGAATATGCTCTGAAGCAGCGTCGTACCGTTTGCATCGAGCTTCAGGACGAATGCATCGAGGTCCGTCTCGTTAAAAAGGTCGTTGTGGGTCTTTGGGTAAGAGACATCCCTCGAGATGTTCAGGAAGATCTCACTTGATGTCGTGCCAGAGACGATGATGTTCCCGTCATCGTCGGTCCTGATCCCATTACCCCCATCGGTTGAATTACCTGAGATATAGGTAGAGAACACCAGGGATGAGCCATCGTTGGCCAGCTTGAGAGCAAAGGCGTCAAAGGCATTCCATGGGGAGAGGGACTCCGTCTGTAAGGCCCCCGCCGTCGTTGGGAAATCATCGCATCCTGTATATCCCGTAATATATGGACAGCCCTCATCATCCACCCAAATATCTGCGGGTTCCTCTTCAGGTCCATAATGAGATTCCTCGCCTCCGATATATGTCGACCAGATGATCTTCGTTCCCAACGCATTCATCTTTGTGACGAATATATCCTGATAGTTCGATGAATTCCCTCGGAAGACCCCTGGCGTGGTAGGGAAATCGAAGCTGTTTGTGTCCCCGGCCACTAGAATGGAGCCCTCATGATCAACAGTGACCGCATCGACTGTGTCTAACTTGGTTCCCCCCAGGTGAGTGCTGAAGACCAGTCCCGGGTCGATGACGAGGGGGTAGCTGTCATCGTAGTTCTCGATGTTGAATCGAACGACCTCTCCCAGGCAGATATCGAATTCACATCTCACACCGACCTTGCCCGCTGGAGTGTTCTGGAACGCGATGGGAGCCGCGTCATGGATCGCCCCCACGGGTGTCCTGATCACCAGGTCACCAGTGAGCTCGTCGATCAGGAGGTCTTCTGCGCCTTCGTACCTGAACTGGATGATATCGGGACCGATCCCCCTTTCGATAACGAGATCGTACTTCAGCTTACCGTTTGAGAAGTAGAACAGCAGGTTGACGCCGTCCCACAGGTTCTCGTAGATCACCTTCCGGTAGGAACGGACATCAGGCACCCACTGGTCGGGATCGTTGCCTATGAAGAAGTGGGAGCGATGCTCGATAGGAACCAGACCAACGGGAGTGACGTCCCGGGCTCCAACGAACACGACCCGGACAAGCGCCCCATAGGAGGGATCGCTCTTGTCCTCGATACGATATGCCATCCAACCAATCCCATAGGCCATGGATACAGGATAACCGAGGACGTAGTATTGGCCGGCACCCTCCTCCATCTGTCCCCGGTTCTCTGTGAACCAACCTTCGAACGGTGAATGGAAGACCTCTCCTGAAGAACCTGAAGGCGTGTCCGTTGGATCATCCATCATTTCCTGCTCTGGATAGTTGACCCCTTCTAAGCTATTCATGGGTACTGTGGGAATGAGATTGAACAATAGTAGACCGATTAGTATCAGAACCCAAAAACCCCGACGCAATCTCTTTTTCCCCCTATTAGCTGGATAATGAATTATGCTGGGGACTATTTAGAAATTGTTGTTAAGTGCATTCTATGATGGCTCGTGCTAACGCGGAACACGGGGACGGGACTTACGTCCCGGGTCGCTTCGCTCCAGGACACGGTCCCCCCTGCCGTGACGGTCCTCCCGTCCCGTCCCGCTGTGGCCGCTAGTCCCACGTCTTCCCCTCGAACTCTGCTGCCACCCGTCCGCCCATCCACACCGCCCCGTCCGGCACGTCGTCCTCCACCGTCT
>CBDVER010000360.1:0-2487 GCA_965373055.1 uncultured Thermoplasmata archaeon | reverse complement strand
GACGTCGAGACATCCCTGGAGGACCTCGATGTGAGGCACTCCTCTCAGTACGGCGTCCTGGTCACATCAGGCACTCTTCACATGTTCAACAGCACCGTCGAGTTCTCGGCGACATCCGACTTCAGGGTGGGCGGTAACGCCAGCATTAACTTGACCAACACGTACTTCAACAAGGGCAACACAGGGTTCGAGGAATATGCTCAGAACCTCCAGGTCAAGTGGTATCTTGACCTGAAAGTCCTTGCGGACCTGGACATCCCGTGGGTTAACGGGACCGTGGTCATCAAGAACAGGACGGGCCAGGAGGTCTTTAACGGCACGACGGACAGCTACGGAAAGATACCCACCCAGATAATCACCGAATATATCCAGGACATGGGTGAGATCGATCCATTAGGCCCGTACGAGATAATCGCCAGCAGCACGGATGCACGGGTGTACATCAGCAAGAGCCGGGACATGATCATCTACAACAGGGGTGACATGGACGCTGACGGCATACCCGATTCCCTCGAGGAGGCTCCTGGTGTAATCTGGTACGACGCCGAGGGCCACGGGTACGGGGAATTGCAGATGGTCAGCGACGCGCTGGCCCTGGACTACGAGGCAATAGGAGATTGGAACGGCACGGGGGAGATCATCAACAACAACACCTTCTTCGACATGTTCATGGGTTCCCCCGAGATAATGGTAATGGTCCGTGCCAGGTCGACGTCTCCCGGGGACAACCTCACCCTCGTGGTCACGGACCTCGTCGGGGCCGAGGTCTCGAACGAGACCTTCTGCCTGGAGAGGGACTACTTCTGGTACTACACCAACTGGTTCCCGAACCCCGACAGGCTCTTCATCAGAGGCTACATACCAGGGAAGGCCGCGGGGGACGTACTGGTCGACAGCATCTGCATCGTCCCGAGGCAGGGCGATGGCAGACCCATGGCGGTGGAGGGCCAGATAACAGACCCATGCAACTCGGACACCGACGGTGACCGGATGCCCGACGGGGACGAGAGGCGGAACAGCACCGTCTGGTTCGAGGCTGAATTCGGAATCAACGTCTCTCTGACCACCCTCACATCCAATGAATACTCCAACGGTCATGCTGTACAATTCGCACCTGCAGATCCTCCGGCTATGCTGTCCTTCGACCTAACGAGCTATCTCGCAAGGGACAGCCTGACCGGCCAGATGGCAAAGGGGAACTACACATTGAAGATCAGGGCGCACAGAACCGTGGTTGGGGCCGCTGCACTCATCCAGTACAGTGGGAACACTCCATATACAGGGACCCTTGCCATCCTTAATGATACTCCCACTTGGTACACCCTCCTGAATCTTGCGATCGACACAGCAGACATGAATCCGATATTGACCATAAGCCATATGGGAGGTACTTTCGTCGTCGACAAGATCGGTATTGTGATGATGGTCGACGTTCCGGATCAGAACTGGTGTTACAACTTCACCTCCCCACTGACACAGCTTCAGACTCCATCCATCGTCGGCGACATCGTCGTTTCCACATCGGCCTCCATTCCACATATCGTTGGCATCGACGGGGTGACTGGTCAAGTTCGGTGGAACGTGACGTACGACGCATGTGCCGTGACCTCTCCAACTGTCTATGGGAATGATGTGTTCTATGCGTACGATTCTGGAATGGAAATAATTATCAGCTGCATCGATGCTCTCACAGGCCAGGTCCTATGGAGTAATACCTCCAACGTCAACAACGAGATCCTCGGCCAAGCCATATTGGATATTCCAACGCGGATAAATGGAGTAACCGTGGATGAACAGGTCGTCCTCGGGGCTACCAACCGGCTGGAGAGTTTCAATGCCTCATCCGGCCAGTTGTTGTGGGCGTACGATCTCCCGGGCAACATATCCTCCTTCATCTCCATGCCGGTGGTATTCGGGGAATATATCCTCTTGATAGGCAATGCAATGTGGGGTGGTTCTCAAGAGCGAGCTTTGATGATCAATTCCACTGGCATTGAGCTGTGGAGCGCTGGCCTCAACGACGGCTTCAATCAAATTCCAATATTTGGTACGCCCACTGTTCACAATGGTAAATTCTTCATAAGCCGAATACCAACAGATGGACCAGGGGACGGACGTGTGGAGGCGTACTCCCTGAATCCAGACACTCCTGCAGTGTTGCTTTGGACCGCTTCGATGCCCCCCCCGTTCAGGTTGGCCACCGAACCCATAACCGGCAATGGGTCAGTCATCGTCCTCGCGGAGGACGGCCTTTTCCACAAGGTCGTCATGTTCAACGAGACGGATGGTTCCACGGCTGGGTCACCGGAGCCCCCGATGGAGTATTTCGCCATGGGACCGAAGTTCAGCGAGATGGAAGGTTTTATGTTTGGGTCATCGACCTCGATGCCCGGCTCGGTGTTGTCGCGATCACCTTGTTTCGTCGAAGGAAGGATATACTACTTGACGGCAACCTATGAGTATCCTGATCCTGAGATACAATCGGTC
>CBDVER010000359.1:0-2492 GCA_965373055.1 uncultured Thermoplasmata archaeon | reverse complement strand
CCTCGACAGGGGAGGTGGGATGCCTCGGGAACGATATGGAAGGGGCGCTGCTTGCCGCGCTCAGATCGGTGGGGCTGACCCTGAAAAAGAAGGTTGCCCTGATATCCTCGGGACCGCCCGTTACCAAGGCGGCGTTCCTGCCCCTTCTCATGAAGATGGAGGGGATGGGGTACACCTTCTATGCCACCGCGGGGACGGCGAGGTCGATGAGGGCGAACGGCATCGAGGCGGAGACCCTCAGATGGCCCTCGGAGGGTGGGAGCCAGAACTGTCTGGATTATATCGGGGAGGGGAAGATCGGATTGGTGATCAACATACCCAAGAACAACGAGGAGGAGGAGCTCTCCAACGATTACCTGATAAGGAGGGCTGCGATAGATAATTCGGTTCCCCTGCTCACCAACCTGCGGCTTACCGAGCGGCTCATGGAGGCCCTTGAGATAATGGACCTGGATGATATCCCTATTAAATGCTGGCAGGAGTATTGATCCCATCAGGGGCCTTTACCCCATGCCCTGTTATTAAGAAATCGGGGAATTGTTAGCATTCGGTATATGACCGAACGGACCGTATCCCGAGGTGGTGAAGTACTCCCTGGATGGCATACACTGCAGGGACTGCGGACACGATCTGGAGAGGAACCTTGAGGGGAAGGAGGGCATCATTGACGCATCCGTATCCTTCGGTGCGAAGATCGTCATGGTCAACCACGTCCCCGGGCAGATCAAGATCAGCCCGTGTCACAGAGGTTTTCAGCTCCTATCAACTAATTTTAGTTATACTCCCTCCATACTACCCGTCCCAATGAGGTCACTGGTGGGAACGGGCCTACTGTCACTCCTTATCATCTCCTTGATATCCAATACACTGATCAATATATATTCAGTTCAGGGGGCTCCCACTGAAAACGGAGGTGAGGGCTCCAGCCCCACCATCCAGCTGATCCTGGATGATTATGAAAAGGAGGTCGATGTCTCTCCCGGAAGTAATGGGACCGTCTCTTTTGAACTCGAGGTCATATGTGATCTTCCAGAGGGGCTCACCGATGATATCTTCTGCTCTGTGATACTGGAGACGAAAGCCCATTGGTGGGATGTTACCACGATACCACAGTTGAACTTCACAGGGGAGATCGACCATTACTCCACCCTGATAGAGGTGAGGGTTCCTACCAACACCTCGTCGGAGGATGACCTCGATCTGGAGGTTTGGGGGACGTGGGCCTATTCCAGCGGAAACATGACCGGTCAGATAGAGCTCGTCAGAGGTCACATAGACGTCGTCCCCTTCTATGAACTCTACATCGGGTGCAACAATCCAGAGATCCTGGCCAAGGTGGGGGAGAGGGTGACCTTCCAGATATTGGTAGTGAACAGGGGAAATTCGGACATCCTTATCCTGTTGGAGGTTATCTCGAACTCCGACCATATCGATATCGGAACCTACGAGGGCTCCATATTCATGGTCAAGGGCGAGGCCAGGAATATCACTTTTACAGTGAGGCAGGAGCCCAGCAGGTCAAAAGAGAGCTCAATTGAACTGATATTCACCATAGGAGAGGATGACAATAATATCGAATATGACCAGATAGTGGTGCTCAAGACCAAGCCAAAATTAACAACTATCTTCTATGAATTGAGATTCACGATCCTGGTTGTTATCATAGTGGTGATCGCAATCGCTGCGATCGTACTTTATATCTACGAGAAGAGGAGCGGTGAAGATCTGGAATATAATGAAGATGATGATTATGAGGATATCTGAAAACGTTCAGGAGGTCTAACGCTTCCTGTATGTGGAGATCGTCACAACGCCGTATGCTTTACGGATGCTCTTGACGTGCCTGAACATCTTTCCATCCATTATTGCCGATAATCCCCCGCCCTGTTTGTACCTCTTGAAATTCCGATAATGCTCCCCTCCGGCCATCCTCTCTATCGTGGTGGCCCCTAACCTTCCAGGGCCCGAGGTCCTCTCATCGAAGATGAAATCCACGACGAGCAGTAGGCCGTCATATCCCAGTATTCGATGGGCTTCCCAGATGATCTCCAGCTGGGTTCGACGCTCCTTCTCATGCAGTGCAAAACTGAGGATCACGACATCGAACTTGCGGTCCCCGAAACCGGTTCTCGCAGCGTCCTCCCTGTGGACATTTATGGAATGGCCCCCCCTCCTGGCCACCTCGAGCATCGATTCGGAGAGGTCGAGGCAGTGAAGGCTCTTGAAACCGTTGTTCGAAAGCATCTTGAGCTGATTTCCGGTACCACAGCAGAGGTCCAGTATCCTGCTCTCCTTATGATCGATCAGCTCCGCCAATACGACCTTCCTTATCGGGTTCAATGCAAGATATAATAAGGGGTCATATATCTTGGCAGTTATACCATATTCCTTGTCCAATATCTCACCACCTGGATCGATCCTTATCTTGGGCCGGCACCCCATCATTTCCTACGATAGTCGATCGCATTAACGGGGCAGACGTCCCTGCACCT
>CBDVER010000358.1:0-2497 GCA_965373055.1 uncultured Thermoplasmata archaeon | reverse complement strand
GTTATCGGTGGAAGTGTTTTCCTGAACAATGAAGATCTGCTTCTGCCGCTTTTATAGGAGGAGTTCTACAGATCGTTCCCTGCCCTCTCCAGGGACGTTCAATTCGCCTCTTCGGAACTTGGGGAATACCTTGGCGATATCGCTGCGATCTCACTTGTGATACCCGAGGATTGGATCGAGGAGTGGAGAACAACCAAACCGTGGGAGAGGGCCCCGGATACCATCTACCTTGACCTTTGAAATAAAGATCCGATCTATCTTATTCATGATTGAATTCAATAGAATGAAGCGCGGGGAAGGGGACATTGAGGAAGAATTGTTAGCAACAATCTTTCCTTTCGAGATGTCCAGGTGAAAAACGGTCCAGACCAATGATCCAGCATTTTTCATCGTTTGCAAACAATATAGAGCGCCATTTTTCGAGAACAATAACTAATTGATGAGAGAAAAATGGCGCGGGGAAGGGGATTGATGCAGCCAACTCCCTTCGGGACTCGGCGCACTTTGAAACACAGTATAAATGTGGTGTTTCAAAGACCAAGGTTCAAATCCCCAGTTTCATACACGCAGTTTCTATTCATGGATAACAATAAGTTTAGGATGAATAGAAAATGGCGCGAGGAAGGGGATTTGAACCCCCGAGTTCAAAGAACACCGGATTAGCAATCCGGCGCCGTACCAGGCTGAGCCATCCTCGCATATTGGTTTGTATCGGGCGATAGAGGAGATATGCGCGCGATGCCTGGTACGGGAACTGCCTTGCAGGATACTTCCTGTAAGGTCAGGAAAATGTTTTTCATTTTCCGTTGATACCAGGCTGAGCCCCGAGAACATAAGGATGTGTTCTCAGTTGCGCCATTCCCCGTTGTGCAAAACGCCGATGAGTGATTTGATTAAAATAACTTTCTAGAATCATCCCGCGGACATCGCCCAAACAAGCGCCAGAGTATTGTTCATCGAATGAACCAATATCGAGGGAAGTATCGATCCCGTCCTCTCCCTCATCCAACCGAGAACCAATCCCATCAGGAATATCGGAATTAACAGGATCAAATTGAAATGCGCAAGGCCGAAGAGTATTGCGGTTATCAGTATCGCGGGCTTCCCCCCCAGTTTCTTCTCCAGAGCCCCAAAAAGGTATCCCCTGAAGAAGATCTCCTCCAAAAGCGGCGCAAGAAGTGAGACCGAGATGAACATCGCCCCGATCTGGGGGCCGGCCGCCCCGCCCATTATCGTCGATACGGGCCCCTCCGGGGCCCCCAATTCCCCCGCCACAAACCCCGATATCAACGAAACGGGGATAAGTATCCCAACGCCCAGGAGGGAATACTTCAGCGTACCCTTTCCCTTGAACATATCGTCCAGCGACGCCTTCGGATCGAAGAGCATCAACATGCAGAGTAGGTTAAGGAAAGCAAGGCCCAGGATCAGCATCAGCATCACGGGGGAGAAACCAACGGCGTCCGCACCGGGGCCGATAGCCCTGCCGGAAGGCACCCCTATACCAATAAGGACGAACGCCTGGACCGCAAGGAAGCCCGCGGCGGCCTGAGACATCAGAAAGATCATGAAATAGGTGAGGATGGTGTAGGATGCCCTCCCCTGCCAGGACCTTTTAAACCCCTCCGACGTGCTGAGGGCTATGGACCCCAAACCCAGAATAGGGGACGCCAGAACGAGAAGGATGGCTGGCATCACGTTTATACGGTCCCTTCTCATGTAGATCAGGACGAGGCCGTCCATCCGCAGGAGAACGAAGGCGGCGGCCCAGATGAGAAGGACCCCCCGGATGATATCATCCATATCCCTTCCAATCTGTTCATAGGCAATATTCATTGCGGAACCGATAACACATCCCCGTAGGGAAAGGTAATAGAGGGACCACAATGATATCGCCCCGATCGAGATGAATGAAAACGACCTCCCCCCGGTCGAGGATATCGACCCTAGCAGCATCAATTCCGTAAACGACCTCCTGGAGCAGATGGGCCGATCGGGGGGGTTCACCGCAAAGAAGGTGTACGAGGCCACAACGATCCTTCGGGACATGATCCAGGATGAGGATTGTTACACTTTCCTCTCATTCCCGGCATGTATCATCTCAACTGGCACAAGGGGAGTTATCAAGGAATTGATAAAACGGAGATGGGTGGACTGCGTGATCACCACGTGCGGGACCCTCGACCACGACCTGGCGCGGATCTGGAGAAAGTACTACCACGGCAGCTTCGAGATGGACGATGTGGAGCTCCATAAGAAAGATATACACCGGCTGGGGAACATCCTCATCCCCATGGACTCCTACGGGATCATCCTCGAGAGGAAGATGAGGGAGATGATGGAGGAGATCTGGAAGGACGGGCAGACGGAGTTCTCCACAAGGGAGATCGTCCGGGAGATCGGAAAGAGGATCGACGACGAGTCCTCGATAACTTACTGGGCCGCGAAGAACGACATCCCGGTATTCCTCCCGGGGCCGTTCGACGGGGCCTTCGGA
>CBDVER010000357.1:0-2501 GCA_965373055.1 uncultured Thermoplasmata archaeon | reverse complement strand
TAACCGGGCTCATCGGTGAAGAGGAGCTGCTCGGCTTCGACAGGGAGACCTCCAGAAGATTCCTCATCGAGAGGGGATTTCCAAAAGAGGATGTGGACCAGATCATCGAAAAGACAGGGGGACACCCGCTTGCACTTATCCTGGTGGACAAGGAGGGGTTCGGGGTCGAGACCACCGATTTCGAGCAGTTCCTCTCCATCGAGATATTCTCCAAACTAACCAGGCCCCAGACGTATACCCTGGGACTTCTCTCCCTCTGCAGACTTCAGTTCGGATATGACGATCTCCTCAGCATTGAGGATATTGAAGCGGATGTGATAACAACCCTGGTTGACCAACATCTTATCTTCGATACTCCCGGGGGCTTTGTCATTCACGACCTCATCAAGGAACAGGCCGTCGAGCACATGCTCCCTCCCGAGAAGAGGAAGGCGCACGAGGCGCTCCTGGAGATCTTGAAGGAGAGGCTGATAGCGTCTGGCTTCTATCAGGAGGTCAAATACGACGTACCCCCAACCCCTTTCGCACTTGAAGGTGAGGAGGGAATGGGTGCGACCCCCATATGGGTATCGGAGCTGGCACACCACGAGATAGGCGCGAGGAGACATGATGAAGCCCTGCGCACTGTGATAAGGGCCCAGTTCCAGCTCCCTTCCTCGGACCTGCTGCAGGAGGCGGGTGTGGAGGCCCTTATGGGCACGGGCTCGGACGGTGATACGGTGCTCCTTCGGGACCTTCTCGCCGGAAGCCTGGAGTTTCTGAAAGGTAACGACGAGGTTTCGCTGGAACATCTGAGAAGGGCGGCATCCGGGAGATCGAAGGATGATCTCACATCCTCATCCATCAGGGCTGCCAGGTTATGGGTTCCCTTCCTGGAGGAGAAGGTGGAAGGTCCAGAGAAGGCGTTAAAGAGCATCACGGCACTTTCCGATAAGGATATCCCTCCAAACCTCAGGTACTACTTCATGATCACCAGGGCATCGCTCTACTACAAACTGGGAGACCATAAAGGGGCCTGCGAGATATACGATCGGTTCCTGAAGGACCTTATAGACAACGACGATCTGCCGATGCATCTCCGTAAATCCATAGATGATACCGTCAATGATGCCATGGAGGGCGGGATCCACGAGGCCCTTGAGAGGTTTCAAAAGCTGATGGAGCTGATAGGGCCCAACATCTCCATACTGAAGGAGAGCATGCCCTTTGTTGACGTTGACCATCATCTTCTGTCGGCGATATATTCGGCGTACTACAGGAACCAGTAGTTGAGCTCTGAATCTTGAAACTCACGATATATTACGGATTTTCAGCAGTTCATGAAATAATATGTAACGAGATACTACTCCTCTTTGTTACCCTCATCTAGCTCCCTTATCTGGTCCCCAATATAGCTCTTGAGCTCTTCTGTGGTCATACCTTCCTCTTCTTTGGGAGCAGGGGTTCCATACATCGCCTCGTAGGTCTCTTCTTTAGTAAGTTCCACCTCACCTTCGGATGTGATCTCTTCCTCGTCCTCCTTCTTCTTTTTTATTACGAAAAAGATGACAACACCCACGATGATCAGGATAACTGCGATCACGAAGATGATTGGAAGTAGTGAAGATTCTTCTTTTTCACTTTTCTCAACAGTGAGCTTGAAGCTCACAAGTTCGTAATCGACACCATCTGATACATTGACCACCACAATGTGCTCTCCCACCTGATCTTCTGTTGGCTTCCAGTAGATCTTTCCGATATCATCAATGATCATCCCCTCAGGTGCCTCATCGAGGTCAAAATCCCTTGAGGTGTCATCGTTATCCGTTACGACCACGTAGAAACTGAATGCTTTTCCCGAGGTGGCTTTCTGCGGATCGATACTGGCTATCTTTGGCGGAGCGTTCACCTCGAATGAGAACACATCGCTGATGCATCTCCCGTCCGCACAACCGTCATTCGGTATCACCGTCCAATAGTAGGTCTCACCCACTTCCAAGATACCCGGTGTAAACGATGTAGCATTGAAGTCGGTCTTGATCAGAGCAGTCTCCTGCAGTGTTGAGACCAAGGGTTCCTCCTTGCTCAGGTACAAGCTGTAGATCAGCTCGTCTCCCTCGGGATCTGATCCCTCCCAGCTGAGGACCCCCATAGTACTGCTGATCTTGGCCCCGTCCGAGGGCGAGAGCAAGGTTACAGACGGTTTCCTGCTTGGAAGGATCTTGATCTCGAAAGTGTAATTGTTGTACAGGCCTCCGTCGAACACACCGATGGTGACCTCCATTGTCTTGCTGAGGCTTTCGAAGATATGTATCGTCGAATGCCATTCAATGACTCCCGTATCAATATTGATGTAGATCTCGGATGCTGGATTTGAACTGATCGAATAGAAGAGCGTGGTCCCCGGATCAATATCATAAGCGCTGGTCTCGAAGTAGAAGAACTCACCGTGCGTTATCTCAGTATCTTCAGGGACCTCGATCCACTCCGGCCTGTCGTTCACGTTCAGAACCTCGAGCTGG
>CBDVER010000356.1:0-2501 GCA_965373055.1 uncultured Thermoplasmata archaeon | reverse complement strand
CGGAGCTTATGAACGAGCTGATGGGGTTGATATAAGCTCCCTCACCTGCGCCTTTCGCCCGATTTAAACCCACAACGCTTACTATAAATATTCTCAGGTTATTCCCCGTTGGAGGCAGTATACAATGGCAACTTACGCGAAGATAGAGACGAACGTGGGAGAGATCATCGCCAGGCTGGAGACGGAGAGAGCACCTCTCACGACCCAGAACTTCATCAAGCTGGCAAACAGCGGGTTCTACAACGGCATCATCATGCACAGGGTGATCCCGGATTTCATGATCCAGATGGGATGCCCTCAGGGGACCGGAACCGGCGGGCCGGGATACGTTATCAAGGATGAGTTCCACCCGGAATTGAAGAACACAAAGGGCGCTCTCTCAATGGCAAATGCGGGACCCAACACCGGTGGTAGCCAGTTCTTCATCATCACGAAGGAGGGTGGAACACCCTGGTTGGACAACAAACACGCCGTATTCGGGCAGGTGACGCAGGGGCAGGATGTGGCCGATAAGATATCCATGGTCCCCCGTGGCGCGAATGATAGGCCATCCCAGAACGTGGTCATGAACAAGGTCACCATTTTCCAGCAGTGAACTGTTAATGGGGGGCCTCACCCCTTCCATTTTCTCTACAGACATAGCTTCTATGCCGGAGGTGCGGCCGGCTGTTCCGGTGCAGCAGGAGCAGGTGCCTCGCCTCCCGGCGCAGGCTGCTCTGGCGCGGCCTCCTGCTGGCCATCCGTCAGGACCTGCGTGGCGGGTTGATCTCCCGGTTTCGGAACGTAGCCCGGAAGATCCGGACTATCACCACCGCCGTAAGCGTTCAGTCCGTGGCTTTCCTCCGGGCCGATCCCGGAGAGTATCTCATCACCGCTCACCTCGACAGGCGTGGCCTCCACCTCATCCTCCCCCGACCCCTTCTTCACGATGATTATGACCACCACCGCAACGAGCGCAGCTATCACAAGCAGCACCAGGATCACGATCAGGACGATCAGTCCAACCGATGTTGTTTTCTCACCGCCATCCGTTCCAACCTCGGTTGGCTCCACCACCGGCTCCTTGGTCCCATATCCCGCTGTATCGTATGATCTGATCTTGGTCGTCATACCTGCGGAATCGGTGATCCTCGTCTCCATCAGGGCCACGGCGGTAAGCTCGAAATCCGGAAGGATGCCCAGAAGGTCCATCTCCGGCAGCGTCAGGGAGATATCCACCCCCATATTGTCATCGCGGATCCTTATCTGCGGGTTTATCTCGCTCGTGGAGGCGGTTGGTTTGAAATCCACGGTCCTGAGGTCGAACTCAAGCCTCCCATATTGATCCCCCCTGCTGGGCTCGTAGAACTTGTACTGCGGTATGTTCTCCACCGTGAGATAAGGGGGCTCCTCCTCGTAATCCGGCCTCATGAAGTAGATTATCAGCTTGGGTTCCTGCTGTTTATCCTCCCCGAATACGAAATCATCTATACGGGCCGAGAACCAGACCGTTATCTCATATTTCTGGTTCCCCTTCTCACCCTTGAGCCCCACGATATCCACGCCCTCCTTTCCGCCGAGCAGTATCTTCATCTCATCCTGGCTCTGGAACAGGACCAGAGGATCGGATGAGTTGTCCAGACTGGATCTATCGAGATCCTCACTATCGTAGATCTCCCCGTACACACGGGTCTTCTTCACCTCTATCTGCAGGACCTTCAGATCGAAGTTCATGCCGTCGGTCACGTTCAACTTGATGTTATGAAGGCCTTCCTCGGTTATCACCCTGGTCAGCTTTGCGCCGTAGCCGATCAGGAGATCATCCACATACCATGTGTAGTTCAGGGTCTCACCGTGTATCATATCCGGATCCCTGGACCTGGAGGCGTCGAACAGTATGCCCGTGGAGGTGTTGTAAACGAAGGACGAGGAGGAGGATGGTGAATCGATAACCCCCTCCGGAGGATCGTTCACGTTGATCACGTGGATGGTCATGTTCATGTAGGTCCGGTAGGGTGTCCTCGGGGGCGATTCGGATGATGCTATGTCCTGGACCCAGAATGCCATGTCGTAATCACCCACCATCTCGTTATCTGTGGAAAAAGAGAGGAAGCCCTCCTCATTATCCCATTCGTAGTCGGGATTGAACGGAATATCCGGGAGAACCTCGGTGGCATTGGTTCCGAAGCGGATAACCTGGCCCTGATCGACATCCACATCGTAGGCCTCGAGCTGTATCTCGACGACCTCGTCCTCGAAGAAGCTCACATCCTCTGTGATATTCACCACGGGTGGGTCGTTCTCGGGCGCCACATACACCCAGAAATATGGGCCCAGGGAACCCCTGTCCGGCACCGTTACCAATCCCTCACCATCCGTATCCGTGCAGTTTATCAGGAACCTCGCATGCGACCAGTTCTTGGGACCCGAGCGCGCCGGCTCTGTGACCCAGGGGCACGCCCAGTCCTCATCTGGAGTGAAGGTTATGTTGATCCCGTCCGGGGAGAGCTCAACGGTGATGT
>CBDVER010000355.1:0-2510 GCA_965373055.1 uncultured Thermoplasmata archaeon | reverse complement strand
GATCCCTCCCACGACCTCATCTCCCTCTTCTGGATATATCAGGTTGAAAAGAGGGAAATCCGGGTTGTTGAGATCGAAGGTCTCGATCCCTATGTCGGAGGAGTTCTTCCCCTCCGAATCCTCTGCAATTATCACGATCCGGTATCCCTTTGAATCCGGCCACCTGGGGTTGTATGTGTCCCATTTATATGAACCGGTATTTGGCAATTTATCTGCAATTGTTCTCCATCCCGTTGTAGGGGTCTTTGCCATAATTTTAATATCCAGGTCGGTGCCATCCTGCTCATCCCACGCGGACCAGTAGATCGTGAGGTTGCCCCTGTGTTCCTCGGCCATGTTCTCGTAGGTCCTCTCCTCGTCGAAGGTGACATCCGGCACCCCCTCACCCAGCTGGGGGACGAAAACGCTCCTGAAGGATCTGGCGACGAAACGGATCGGGGCGCTTGAATGCTCCCGAGGGTAGAGGTCCTCGCAGAGTACCGCCTTGAGGGACCAGTTTCCTCTTGGGAGGGCCCCGACAACCTCAATGCTCACGTTGAAATGGGCCTCTGTATTGTTGTTGGACCCAGAGCCTCTGATCAAAACATTGGTATTATAGGTCCTCTTCTCATTCAGCTTTGAATAATACCAGGACCTTACAACCGGATCGTTGTAGGCCGGATCGCCTCCAACCAGGAAGTCCTCCCCATCAAATACACTTGTGGGCGTTCCGGTAACCTTATATTTTGATGCGGTGGCAGTTGAGACGCTCTCAACCAATATGGGATCGCCCGTAATATAATATTCAATGACCGAGACCTTGCCCGGGAACACATCAATGTTCTCGATCATGTCCCCTGTGGCACCCTCCGCTGCGGGGCAGTATACACAATCCGTACCTGTGAACAGCTCCACAAGTACTCTTTTCTCGGGATAATTGTAGTTACCGGTGGAATATGTCACGCCATTGAGCGGCACCGTGAGTGAATTGGCCACCTGCTTGGCGAAAAAATCACCGTAATCCTCTCCATCCTGAGTTTTCCCTTTTTTATCATAGTCATCCTTGTTCTGAAGGAAGGCCACCACCATCATCTTCTCCTCGTTCCACGAAGGGGCAAGGGTGAATGAACCTTCAAGATAGAACTGCTGTCCCCTCGTGGGCGTATCCGCGGCCTCCACTTCATCCGGTCCATCCTCGGGGAATGATATCACCTGGGCAAAGGATGCCAGTATTAGAACAAGTACGATCGATATCATGCCAACTCTGACTTCTCGTATCATCGGTATCCCTCCAATAGCCAGGAAGCTGGAATGTGCCCCTGGATCGTGGCCCCTATCATGTATATCAATAATATTAAAGGTTTTGAGAAATCAGGGCACATATACTTCCTGAGTTAACAGGATTCGTACAGGAGGTAATACTTTGAGATGCCGGTTCCAGATCCGGTCCTAGCATAGCATATAAATACCGATAAAGATTAATCAAGGCACCCAACGAAAGGGAATACATATCCGGAGGAGAAGATCAATGAGTGTTCGCATGAATATCGTATTTATAGCATTGATATTGGCTGTAATACCGCTCTTGAACAGTGTCCAGGGGATGGATCTACAGACGGATCAGGACAATGGATCTTCACAGGATAAAGAGGCCATGGCATCCATTGTATATGGTATCTCTTCGGACCTCCAGGACCACGATCCCATCCGGATCGATTCGAATAGTGGATTCAATTCAACAAATGGAGTTACTGATGGAAACGGAACCGTAGCCGATCCCTGGATGATCAACGGCTGGAAGATCTCGGGAAAAGGATATGGTAATTGCATCTTCATTGGAAACACCACTGATCATTTCATCATTGAGGAAAATATCCTCTGGAATGCATCTGGGTATTCTGCAATATATCATCGAAATACAGTTATTTATCTGTATAACACTTCAAACGGTTCAGTGATCAATAACTCAATTTTTAGTGGACATACTGGGATATTTATCGAGACGGCGTATAATCTCATGGTGTTAAACAACACCATCTATCATAACTATCTGGGGGTTTCCGTGAATAAATGTGATAACAGCACCTTTTCTGAAAACAGGATCAGGGACAATACCGGGGGAGGTATGAAATTAACGAACTCACCTGATAATGAATATATTTCCAATACGATATTGCGAAATAGTGGGATGGGGCTTGGGCTGATCTATTGCGCAGGGAGCAACATCCGGGAAAACAGGATGGATGGAAATGATTATGGGATCTACATAAATTATCACGGAAATGATCTGATCGAAAACAACACAATTTCTAACGCTACCTATGGTATGTTGATGTGGCACTCCCCGAACAACATTATAAAAAACAACACTTTTTCATACAATGAGAATTGTGGAGCCCATCTTGATGACGATTGTGATGACAACCAGATATCTGATAACCGTTTCATCGAGAACTCTGACGGTCTTGTAATCGATAATGCTGACCGGAACGATATTTTCAATAACTATTTCTCCGAGAACGATGGAACCG
>CBDVER010000354.1:0-2521 GCA_965373055.1 uncultured Thermoplasmata archaeon | reverse complement strand
CCCTGGCAGTGCTGACGGGCGTGGGATCGTTCGGGGTGATAAGGATAAGGTCCGCCATCTTTCCCCCTTTCAGTTTCCACGGATCAATGTAGATGATCCTATCCTCTGTCTCGATCCTGAAGCTAGCGTGACCCAGCCAATCGATTTTTGGAACCATGACGATTTCCCTCTAAGACTCTCATAGGTTTTTTTTTATATTACATTTACCCGAAAAATCGACCGATACGGGGCTGAAACCCCCTCACAACCTTATTTTGTAACCGCAGGATGGGCACGTTCCCGCTTTCCTCTCATAATCCATCCCGTCATGTCCACACTTGGGGCACTTCAGCGATCTGAACAGCTCCTCGAGCCACGCGTCTCGCACCTCCTTCTCATCAGAATCCATCACCCTCTTCAGGAGTCTCTTCTGCCTGGCCGTTCTGGTGAGTTTACGAAGGTCCTCCTCGCTGATCTTTTCCTGCTCTACCTCCCCCTTCTCGGGAGGTCGGATAAGGGCGGCTATCGGGAAAGCTCCGAAAAGTCCCCCGAGATGGGCGACGTGGCTGATATGGTCGTTCGTCCCGAAGACGATCAGTACGGTCTCCAAACCCCCATATATGATGAAGATGAGTGATATCGGCCATTTCTTGATGATGATCAGCGGGAATAGCACCTCATCCTTTGGATAGAGGAACCAGTATCCCCCAAGGAGTCCGAAAACGGCTCCGGATGCTCCGATGGATACGGTTCCCATGCTCTGTCCAAGCAGCTCCACGGGGGATAGGGAGAGCACGGCGCAGTGGGCGACGATGCCCGACCCGAAGAACAGAAGGAGGAACCTCTTCCAGCCCAATTTGTTCTCCAGCTGCATCCCCAGGAAGAATAGGGGCAGGAAGTTGGATATGAGGTGCAGGAAATCGCCATGGATATAGATCGGCGTCAGGAACCGATATATCGAGTAGTTATCGATGATATCCCTCGGGTAGAAGCCGAGGTCCCGGACGATGGTCTGATCATCAACCATTATCTCTATCAGAAATACCAGGGCGGAGAGGATCAAAATGGATGCCGAGACCACCATTGATGCGGAATACCCCCTCTTCCACGGGAGATATATCGCGAGGAACAGTGATAACATTATGGCCAATAGAATTACGATCGACCATATATCATCGGGAAAGGGTGTCATCACCCACCTCCTCCACCTTTATCTTGTTTCGAAAGGACCCTACCTTTCTCATCCACCTCTCCCAGCTGAACCCTTGTGCTCGAGATGACCTGTCCCAGTTCATCCTCGATCATGTCAACGACTACCCTCCGTAAAGGAGGTAGGCCGTTCCTGGCCCGTTCCTCATCGATCAGGTCCACGGTAGGTTCGGTCTCCCTGGACACGGCAATGGCGGTGTATTCGGGGGAGATCGCAAATCCGTATCTGTCCGTTATGGGTTCCACCACGTATTCGACGCCGTATCTCAGGCTGAGCTCATCCAGGAAAGGTATTAGCATCTTTGATCTTTCGACCATGGGGGCCACATATCTGCTCCTTTGGCTGGAGGCCATCTCATCGGTGGTAAGGCCCACTCCAACGTGATCCCCGTTCTTGAAGGCCGCATCAAGGAGGCTCCTGTGCCCCTGGTGAAGAGGCCAGAACGTGCCCCCGATGCAGATGTTGCCCTTTCCGCTATCGCCCATGGTTTTTTCACCATCTATCCATTGGCGACCAGTATCCAGAACAGAACGATAAGGATCGTTCCGATAATGGGTAGATAGGTCCAGAACTTCTTCCTGCTGAGCATCTTGTCCCAACGTACCTGGCACTCCTCTGAACAGGTCTCCTTCTCGGGGGCTATGGAGACACCGCAGTTGTTACAGTGCTTATGTTTTGGGACCTTCGAGCTCAGCGTATGCGATGTGGATGTATTTTCTTCCACACGGTCGGATGGGGGCCTGGCGATCTGTCTTTTCTTCTTTCCCCCTCTGCTCTTTTGTGCTTTCCTCTGTGTCATATTGATCACTCCGGCAAGATCCGGGTTCCATCGAACGATCTCTCATCGATGCAGTCTGCAAGCGATCCAAGGTCCCTTCCGTTAAGGATGGCCGTTTTGATCCCGGCCCTGTGGATCACCTCAGCAGCCATGGGATCCATCACCGAATGGGAACCCGCTTTTTTCTCGGTGGAGGATACCAGGGATATCAGCTCCGAGGAGCTCATCTCATCTATCTTTTCTGCGTTCTCATCAACATTGGGATCGGAGGTGTATGCTCCGTTGACAGCGGTGAGGTTTATGAACAGGTCAGCCTTCCACCTCTCGGCGATCATGGCAGACACTGCATCGGTGGTGTGGCCGGGGTGAGTTCCCCCACCGACCACGAATTGGAATCCGGCAGCCCCCTTCAGGGCCTCCTCTATAGATTGGAATGGTCCAGGGTAGCAACGATCTCCCAGCAGTGAGATGATGAGCCAGCTGTTCAACCTGGTGGCGGCGATCCCCATCCTGTCGAGTGTGGTCTCGTCGGCTCCCAGGTCCCTTCCCAGGCG
>CBDVER010000353.1:0-2529 GCA_965373055.1 uncultured Thermoplasmata archaeon | reverse complement strand
ATGTACCGAAAATTATAATCCTATCCGATACGAGTTGATCGGTTGAGGAGTTTAAATGTTAGAGAGGTCAAGTTGTATTGGGTTCACCTTCATTCTGATCTTTTCCATAATATCTTCGGTCATTTTAGTATCCGAAACGGATGGATACGAACCGATCGATGTGGGAGAGGGGAATCAGATCATAACGGGATACTGCGAAGGGCAGGAGGTTCCGTTGTTGTTGATCTCATACAAGCATTACGATGAATATATAAGGCAGAATTCTACATTGAACACAAGGATAACGTTTGTAAACCTCTGTTCTGAAGTAATACAGCTTATTAATATTCAATTGATACCTGACTGGGTGGAGGTGGATGAATGGGGTGGCTATATGGTTGAATCATGCAATAATTTTGAATATACCTCTTACTTGGACACCTTGTTTGAGGATTATTCTATAAAATACTCACATGACCCGAATTTTCCCGAGACCGCGGATATCATATCGATATCCATTGAGACTCACGTCCCCGAGAATGTATCCCTCGGTAATCATGGATTTCAGATAGAGTTGCTTTACGTGGTCTTTCCTGAACTTTATTGGCCCGATCAGGATGGCGGGTGTATATTACCAAGGCATATTGCAGGGCAGGCCTTTGATCTGGATGTATTTGAGATAGATTCGGACGGGGACGGCTTCGGTGATTCTGAGGATATGTTTCCCATGGATCCTGTCGAACATCAAGATTCCGATCTGGATGGCATTGGGGATCATGAGGATATCTTCGATCATGATCCCGCGGAATGGAGCGATGAAGATGGGGACGGTGTCGGAGACAACAGAGATACATTTCCCAAAGATCCCCTGGAGTGGAGCGATCTCGATGGAGACGGAACAGGGGACAATAAGGATGCCTTTCCAAAGGATCCTTCCGCATGGAAGGATTACGATGGTGATGGGCATCCCGATCACTGGAACCCTTCCATGGGCCCTGAGAATTCCACCCTCGGATTGACCCTGGACATGTATCAGATCGACCCCACAAGGTGGGATTACAGGAATGAGGATGAGGAGGGGATAGGCACAACACCGTACATTCTGCTGGGCCTCACTTTGGTATTTATCGAGATCCTGGTGATACTGTATATCTCCTCAAAAAGGAAAGGGGAGATCAGAGATCGTAGGTTGAGAAGGATTTGATCACTTCCCATTACACTCCCTCATTTCAGCACTTCAATTTTTCCACTTGAACTTGGCCGTGAAGTGGCGCAGAACGGGGGCCTCGTAGGTGAAGTCCATACCCCTGATAGCATCCTTTCTCTCCCACACCTTCTTGACGGATTGTACGACGTATTCCATGTGCCTGTGGGTGTAGACCCTCCTTGGTATGGTGAGCCTGACCAGTTCCAGCTTCGCAGGCCGGTTCTTGCCCGTTTCCGGGTCCCTCCCGTTGAGCATCGTTCCGATCTCAACGGCCCGTATCCCGGATTCGATGTAGAGTTCAGCACAGAACGCGGGCCCCGGGAGGTCCTCTGGATCTATATGGGGGAGGAACTTCTTCATGTCCAGGTAGACCGCATGTCCTCCCGGAGGCCACATAACCGGCATCCCCTCCTCCTTCAATCTCTCGGCAAGGAACCTCACCTGTCCGATCCTGTAGCCGAGGTACTCCTCCTGGATCCCCTCGTACAGGCCCACGGCGATGGCCTCCAGGTCCCTGCCCGCCAGTCCACCGTACGTTATGAACCCCTCGAAGAGTATGGCCAGGTTCTTCACCTGATCGAAGAGCTCCTGATCCCTCAGCCCTATGAAGCCCCCGATGTTGACTATGGCGTCCTTCTTTGAGGACATGGTCATCATGTCGAAGCACTCCGCCTGCATCCTGGAGATCTCCTTGATGGAGTATTTATCCATGCCCGGTTCCCTCTGTTTGATGAAGTAGCAGTTCTCCGCGTATCTTGCCCCGTCAAGGCAGACCTGTATGCCGTACTTTTCCGAGAGCTTCTTTACGGCCCTCATGTTCTCCAGCGATACGGGTTGGCCGCCTCCGGAGTTGCAGGTTGCGGTGACGACGGTGAATGGGATCCTCTCCTTACCGTACTCCTTGTATATCGATTCCAGTTTATCAAGGTCGAGGTTGCCCTTGAAGGGAAGGTCTATGTATGGGTCCGATGCCTCGTCTATAGTGCAGTCCACGGCCCTTCCTTTCTTGTGTTCGATGTGGCCCTTTGTGGTGTCGAAGTGTGTGTTTCCTGGAATGACGTCCCCGTCCTTGATGAGGGAGGTGTGCAGGACGTTCTCCGCCCCGCGCCCCTGGTGGCAGGGGATCACATACTTGAATCCCAGGATGTCCTGGATCGCGGCCTCCATCTTGTAGAAGCTCCTGGACCCGGCGTATGTCTCGTCCCCCATCATGAGGGCCGCCCACTGGCGGTCGGACATCGCCCCGGTGCCGGAGTCTGTGAGAAGGTCGATGACGATGTGTTCTCCCCGGAGCAGGAACACGTTGAGCCCTGCCTCGTTCAGGTGTTCAATTCTCTCTTTTT
>CBDVER010000352.1:0-2530 GCA_965373055.1 uncultured Thermoplasmata archaeon | reverse complement strand
AAGGGGACGTATTATATCTTCTACTCCTCTTTCATCACCGATGTTGAGGATAGAGGGGAGTCAACATATTACCTACGGATGGATCAACCATCTGGCACGATCACGGGACCCTCGAACGGACTTCAATTCGCAGCTTCATTCTACGATAATGCCATTGTGTGTAACCTGGATGGTTTGGGCGATCTGGAGATGATCTTTGGAAATCCCCAGGGTTCAGCCGAGGGCAAACCAAGCAAGGCAGGTATTGCATATGTCCTCTATCCCATAATCTCGACCCTGAAGATCGAATCCTTTGAGCTGAAGGAATTGGAGGGTCAGGAGCATAATATAATCGGTGCCGGCAAGCTCTATCATTTCGAGGGATACATTATCGATACATGGGACGCTTCTGATATCACCTCGATGGACCTCAAATTCCAGTTTTCAGATGATCTTGAAGATTATTTCGTCAGATATTCCTGGGATAGTTTATCGATTGAATTCGTGGAGACAGGAGATTATAACAATTTCGTGGACCTTACATCCTTCTCTGTCATGAGAGATGGGCTCTACGGTATGAAGATCTACCTTAATGTGACCTTCAACCCGACCCTGTTCAGTGAAGCTCCTATTGACGTAACATTCGATGTATTTGGGGGTAAATCCATGGAATCCCACTTCTTTGGCGGTGAGATGATCAAGGTCGAGGCGGACCTGGAGTTCTTCGGCACCCTTTATGTAACCGGTTCCGTCAACGGTGAGTTGACCAAGGGTTCATTCGTACAGCCTGGCGAGGACCTGGAGCTTACAGGATTGATGGTGGTCTATCAGGGGACCGAGATAGCACCACCAGATGGATATTATTCCGTTCTATTGACCGACAGTTACGGAACGATCTTCCTTAACCAGACCAATTCCGAACAGGATATATTGTTCAGAACCAGGACAAAACAGCTCTCGGGGATGGAGACATACACATTCTCCATTACCGATCTGAAGGGTACATCCGAGGATGTATCCGGAAGCCCATATATCTTCGTCAATGTTGATATTGACCTCCCCGAAGCACCTGATCAGCTGGAGGTAAAGGCAGATTCCGATATCGACACGTTGATGGGATATGATAACGATCCCCAGGTGTGGGTTACCTGGTTCCCATCCGAGGATGAATCATCCAACGTGATCGGTTATATGTATAACACCCATGATGGGGGTGGGACAGGCGATGGCATACCTGTCGATAAGAACTGGTTTGTTTACGAGGGCCTCGAGGAAGGATGGAACACGATCTATGTATGGGCAATTGATGAGGCCATGAACTACGGACCTGCTTCCGCTGTATCTGTGTACTACGATATGGATGATCCGATATTCGGACTGCCGAGCCCCACGCCCGGCTCCTGGGTTAATACCAATAATGTGAACTATGAGATCTATCTGTATGATATCGACGGATCCGGGGTCAAGGGGAAGACCGTTGAGTATGCGATATCCTACGACGGAGGCCGCACCTATTCTGCGTGGGAACCAACAAATATCCGCAGGGACCCCGAACAGCTGAAGGTGAGGCTCTTCTTGAATTTCCGTGAAGGGGAAAATAACTATGTCAAGTGGAGGGCAAAGGATGTTGCAGGAAACGGATATGTGATTTCTGAACCTTCCCAGATACGGGTGGACACCCAGCCTCTTACGTACAAGGAGCCGGTCCCTTCAGAAGCTATTGACGGTAACTATGTTGCCCTTGGGATCACGCTTGAGGATGGTAAAGGGTCAGGTATTAATGCGGCGACGATCGAGTATTCGATCTCCTTCAACGGCGTATCCAATTATGGACCATGGGAGCGGATGGACATTACCGGGTCCTTCTCCAGCCAATATGTGGAGACACCAATGATCTTCTTCGAGAGGGACACCTTCAATTACGTAAGATGGAGGGCAAAGGATGTGGCCGGGAACGGATACACCTACTCCGAGGATATATCCGTCATTATTCTACCCGAGCCGAGGAACCACGATCCGGTTCCGATAATCTCCAATCCCATAGCCTATAAATACTATCTTGAATCAACGCTTATTGAGCTTGATGGTTCAAATAGCCTGGATACGGATGATGATGATCTTACATACCTGTGGTACAGTGATAAGGATGGGTACCTGGGAACGGAGGATGTCGTGAAGGTCAAGCTATCCCAGAACAACCACAAGATAACACTCCACGTCAACGATGGTGTGTCCGATGTGTCTATCTCCGTGGATATCTACGTGGTAACCGACACAACAGTTGTGGATACCGATGGCGATGGGATCCCGGATATAATCGACGAGGATGATGATAATGATGGACTCCTGGACCTGGAGGAGGATACCAATCGGAACAACCTGTATGATGGGAACGAGACGGATTACAAGAACTGGGATACCGATGGCGATGGTGTTAGCGACTATCTGGATGCGTCACCCCTTGATCCTGATGTGAGGAACGTGGATGATAGGAGAACGCTTCCGCCTGCTGTGATGCTTGTTGTAATCCTTGGGATCATCATCGTTCTTG
>CBDVER010000351.1:0-2535 GCA_965373055.1 uncultured Thermoplasmata archaeon | reverse complement strand
CGGGATAGATGCGGCATTCCTGAGGTGGTGGTACGGAGACGAGGGCTCCAGGGTGAATTCCACCCTCACGCTCAAGGAGAACGGCTCCTACGAGCACGTGATGACGATACCTGCGTACCAGGAGAGTGAGATGGTATACGAGGTCCACGTGGTGGACCTATCGGGAAACTGGAACCACACGCAGAGGAGGGAGGTGGACCTGATCGATAACGATAGGCCACAATTCGATAGGGACCTTTCGGATGTGGGGTCCGATACCGGAGGGTATCTGACATTCTCCGTCAAGGCATCGGACAACGTCATGATAGATCGGATCACGGTCACCCATTGGCGGGGTGAGGGGAAGGAGAGGATAACGACGCCAATGAAGATGGAACACGACGGGATATGGGTGCACGTGATCGAGGTGGGGTGGGATTGCGACCTCCCCATATCATACCATTTCACCGCATTGGACAGCGAGGGGAACTCGAACAGGTCCGCGGCCGTATCCATTCCCATAAGGGACATCCAGGAACCGCGGATACTCTCCGATATGAGCGATACACATACCTCCATGGGAGGCACGCTCAACTTCTCCGTGGAGGTGACAGACAACATCGGTATCCAGGACGTGGAGGTCCAGTGGTGGTGGGGGGGTGAGGGATACAGATATATGGTGCCCCTGCACCCGACCGGGGTCGATGTATGGTCCACGACCTTCTCCCTGGATGAAGAGCGGTATCCTTTCCTGAACTACCGGGTGATCGTCGAGGACCTCGGCGGCAACGTCATGGAGGGGAGCCTGATGGAGGTCACCATCCATCTTCCTCCTCCGGTTTACGAGGACCCTCCTGTTGATGATGACGGGGATATCGATGACGATATGATGCCGGATGAATGGGAGGAGGCCATGGGTCTGGTGGTCGGGAAGGACGACCGTTTCGAGGATCCTGACGGTGACGGCTACGTCAACCTCCATGAGTTCGAGAACGGAACCGATCCGATGGACCCCAAGAGCTATCCCATGGCGGGGTCAAAGAGCACCGACCCCTCAGCCCTCG
The DNA here is from genome assembly GCA_965373055.1 of uncultured Thermoplasmata archaeon. Lineage (GTDB taxonomy): Archaea > Thermoplasmatota > Penumbrarchaeia > Penumbrarchaeales > Penumbrarchaeaceae > JAGLEG01. Next base: position 1,492 of record CBDVER010000351.1, on the reverse strand, counting down.
CGCTGCTTGGCGGGGCCGCCCTGATAATCAGGCTGGTCATTATCATGATAATATTCTTCGTTCTGAAGGGGCGTGAGGAGGAGGAGAGGAAGAGGGTGCACCATCTGGATACACACCATCACAGGAGCCAGCATCTTGGCTCCCACCATGAGGCCCCACACCTCGACCAGCATCCTGTGGATGGCGACGGGCACCAACATCCCCCGCCAGATGTCGAAGGGGAAGGCCAATTATAAATATCGACCAGGCTCTTCCATCTCCTGACCTGTTTTGGAGGGAGATATCTTGAGAGTTCTGGGAACGCTGTTGATCGTGGCCATGTTGTTATTTTCCGGATCGATCATGTTGGATGAGAATGCGGATGGAGCATCATCTCCGGCTCGATCGTTGATGAACTACCATAACGCGTACATCCACGCGAATCTCACCTATGCCAATGGGAGCCCTGCAGAGGGATTTCTCCTGAAAGTTCAGCCCGTGAACGCGGTAAGCGGCCCGAATGAGGGCACGTCAGGTCCTGACGGCACGGTCCTGTTGAACATCTCATATTACTCCTTCGGCCCCTCATTCGTATGGGTGGAGGATGGTTCAGGAGATTACAGATGGAGGGGGTCGACATATGTGGAACCGGATGGTGAGTATCACCTCGATATGATCGTTCAGGACGTACCCAGGCCGTTCACGAGGGTGACGGGATATGTTAGGAACGGCTCCTCCGGCTCACCTCTCGAAGGATACACCATCGATGTGAGGGTCTTCGACCATCTTGGGAACTACGAGAAATATACAGATCTGTCCGATGTACAGGGTAGATATATCGTAAGGATACCCAATACAACGTTGCCATGCGACGTAAGGATCTCGGGTATGGGCGAATTCTACTACTATTCGACCTCATTTCAACCCGAATACCAGCAGGAGCAGTTCGACCTGGACATTGACATGCTTCCGCTGTATGTTCCTGATGTGCCCGTCAAATTGACCTACCGGAACGCAACCACGGGGGAGAAGCTATCATCCGGAAGCCTCCGGATTTTCGGCCACAATACCGACCTGGACCATCAGACATATAGCAGGAGCAACCTGAAAGCGGACGGCTCCGGGGATTTTTCCCTGCTCATGGGACCCGGTGAGTACCAGGCTCGCTATCATTCTGAACATGATCCGTACTGGATGGTACAGTACGCAATGACAAGTAATTTCTACGTCAACTCCTCCAATCTTGCATTGGAGATGCCCGTGAAGATCCCTGAACTGGTGCCGGTGGAGCTTGAGGTGTGGAACGAAACGGGCCCGATCTACCAGGCGATTGTTCAATACTCACATGTGATGGAAACGGACCATGGTGACATCGAGGTGGAGCTCTCTTTCAAGTACACGAATTTCTCGGGAAAGCTCTTCTTCGGAGCTCCTGTCGATTCACTGATCGAGGTGACCATGTACAGATACGGCTACCTCACAAGGACGGTTGTTCTGAACACGACGGATGCCT
>CBDVER010000350.1:0-2535 GCA_965373055.1 uncultured Thermoplasmata archaeon | reverse complement strand
GATACTGATCGACCGGCCGTTCAAGGAGGGCGACTGGATCCAGCTGGACGACAACGTGTACCAGATCGTCGATATCGGCCTGAGGTCCACAAGGATGTTCCACTCGATAAAGAACCAGATGGTGACCATGCCCAACTCCAGGATCTCCGACCACATGTTCTCGAACCTGAACCTGCCTGATACGAGGGGAAGGACAACGGTAGATGTGGGTGTGGGATACGGGTCGGATCCCAAGAAGGTCGGGAGGATACTTCTTGAACTAGCGCGGAACCATCCCGATACATTCCAGGATGACAAGCACGAGCCATTCTACCGCTTCTCCTCCTTCGGGGACTCCTCACTTGATTTCTCCCTGACCCTATGGGTGACGGATTTCAACGATCAGTGGAGGGTGGCAAGCGAGGTAAAGGAGATGATCTTCTACCGCTTCGCAAAGGAGGGCATCGAGATACCGTTCCCGCAGAGGGTGGTGCATCACGTAAGGGAGGGCCCGACACCCGATGTCAAGAAAGATACCAGGGCCCCTTCACCCGACATGAAGAACCTCGCCCCGTGACCCGGTCACACGCCTATGCTGTAATTGTGGGAGTCATCGGAGTATATGCCGTTCACGGATATGTGGAACCAGTCGTAGAAGGTCGTCCCTTCCAGGCTGGTCCTCGTACCGTAACCCTCCACCCTGAGCGACCACATCCCGGGCTCGGCGTCCGAGATGGTGAATATCCTCTCCGAGATATCGATGGTCTCTCCCGAGATCGCGTCGAACCTCCTCTCCTCCATGACGGAGAAGGTGCCCTTCTCCTCCTTCAGAATGGTGATGACCACATATCTCTCGAAGTCTATTCCGGCCGCATCTCCCATGAAGAAATGGACCTGGGCCTGAACGTAGAGCTCTCCCCCAAGCTTTCCGATCTCGAAATTATCGATCTTGCGCACGAACTCCTGTGCCCCGATCTCGAACATCTCGTAGTCGATCGCACCCTGGAACTCGTACCTGACATCGGCGAGGGTCCCCCTCGTCATGTCGGTATTGTCTATCTTTGGCGGTATAATGATATCCCTTGCCGAATGTATATCGAAACAGCCCGTGGTGAGAACCGTGGACACGATAAGCAGTGAGAGCGTCGCCAGGAGGAGGCTTCTTTTACTTTTCACGGGGATGGATGGCCCTCTTAAGATAAAACAATAACGACAGCGGGATCGCATCTCATTTTTATCATCGATAGGGTCAACTGACCCTCATAAAAGGCTCCCTGTTCCCAATGGGGGTGGTTGCGTCCATTCCCATCTTGGAGGTGGTCCCATCCTCGTTGGCGGATGGGTCCAGCGTCGAACCCCTGGCATTCTCCACGATCAGCAGGTCCCTGTGCGCCTGGAAACGGGTGGCCAGGGCCCACTCCACCATGTTGTCGTCGAAGATGTCCACATCCTCGTCCACGACCACCACCCTCTTCATCGAGGGATGGCCCGTAAAGGCCGCCATTATCGCGTTCTTTCCGTCCCCCTCCTTCTGTTTCCTGATGGAGACCACGCAGTGGAGCCACCCACAACCCCCCTCCGTCAGACGGACCCCCTTGACGTGAGGGATCACCTTTCTGACGGATTGAAGTATGGAGGGCTCCTTGGGGAGGCCCATGAGAAGGTAGTGCTCCCTTCCGCCAGGAAGCAGGATGTGGACGATCGGGTCCTCCCTGGCAAGTACCCGGTCCACCCTGAATATCGGCTCTCCCGGCTCCATTCCGGAGCGATCATAGGTTGAGGTGATATCGACGAAGGGCCCCTCGGGAGCGGCCTCTCCGGTGAAGGCCCCACAGATAACGATCTCGGCCCCCAGCGGGGAGAGGAGGCCGTCCCCTTTGGGTGAGAAGCATCTTATCCGTTCTCCGGTCGCGCCCAAGTGGAGGGCAGAGGCGACCTCCATCTCATCGACCCCGTAAGGCAGAGAGCAGGAACCTGCGATCAGGCTGGCGGCATCGCATCCCATCGACACGACCGCCTTCAGCTCCTCACCCCTTGAAAGCGCACTGTTCAGCATATGTTTCAGGTGCCTGGGGACCACCCTTACAGCAAACCTCCCCCCGCCGATGTACATCATCCGATGGAAGGATAGGTTCCTCTCTCCATCCACCCCCGTGTGGACGATCCCCGAGGTGATATAGCTCCCTCCGTCACCTTTGAAGTACCTGGGGATGGGGACATCTTCGATATCGACCTCACCATAATGGTTCGGAACCCCAACCTCTTCGGGGTTGATCCTCTTCTCCATGCCTTTCAGGACCGCCTCTCCCAATACTGACACATGCGTGCCACCCACGCAGACTGGCGTATCAGGGCACAAACCCTTGATACGGTGAATCAGCTCATAGGAGCGTTTGTATTCATAGCTGACCATACTCAGCCCGACCAGGTCAGGCTGGAAGGATTCGATCTTCGCCTTCAGCGCTGACAGACTGTGCCGGGTTCGCATGTCGTGCACCGTGTAGTCGACCCCGCTCTCGAGCAGAGCTTGTGCTACGTAACCCAGCCCAGTGGGTG
>CBDVER010000349.1:0-2561 GCA_965373055.1 uncultured Thermoplasmata archaeon | reverse complement strand
ATCAGTTCACCGTCGGCTGTGAAAAACCCTACATGCAGGTTGGTCCCGGGCAGTCCCTCGGCTTCAAGCTGAGGCTGATCAACGAGGGTAACGCCCACGATAAGCTGAGGGTCGAGGTGACAAACCTCAAGGAGCTCAACGACAAGGGCTGGACCGTTCAGCTATCCCAGGATAAGTTCCAGGTTCCCGAGAAGCAGGAGAGGGTCCTTCAGATCTCAATAACCACCCCTGTGGAGTGGAATGCATGGAAGAACGACGTGGACACCATCCAGCTCAGGATCGTATCCTCACAGGCCGAATCCACGGGAGCGATATCTGATATCTCTGACTATTCACTGTATATACGTCAACGGGGTGTATCCGTTCCAGGATTCGAGCCGACGTTTGCTATCATGGCCCTTGCGGGCCTGGCAGCGCTCTTCTACGGAAGAAGAAAGAGGGAATGATTAAATCCCTCTGGTATGAAAATTGCAACTATGAGAAATCGTTTCGATTTTCATAGCAACCCGCCAGTAATCACTATGTTGTAAGCCTACGGATCAGAAGGGTTTTCTGATATACTACATCATCAGAGTTGTTGACGTAGTGCCAGAACATATCCAGCACCATTATTTTAAATGTCAGCTGTTTCATATCCACCATGGGGACCCATATGGATGAAGGATGCGATGGGATAAAGATCGGAAATGAGCTGTTGAGGGCTGCCGAGGTAGCTGTCAGGGATGTACTGAAGGTCAGGAAAGATGAGCAGATACTGATCATCACCAATCCGGATCAGGATGTAAGCGGAATAAGCCACGCCCTTTTCCGGGCGGCCCAGAAGTTCGGGGGCGATCCCTCAATGATAGTGCAGCCCGTCAAAGGGCAGCTGGATCTAGCCTCCGACGACGCAATGGCCGCGATAAGGACCGACCCGGACATAATCCTCTCCATATCCAAGGAGAAGCTGGGGAAGGACGAGGAGGCCATCAGGAATCCGATCATTGTGGGAGATAACTCCTATGATCACTACTTCCATTATCTCCTGAGAGAGAAGAAGTGCAGGAGCTTCTGGTCACCCTCCGTTAACCTCGACATATTCGAAAGATGCGTGGATATCGATTACACCAGGCTCAAGGATGACTGCGCAAGGATCAAGGAGATACTGGACCGTGGATCCACCGTGAAGATCACCGCCCCCTCCGGCACGGACATCGAGATAGGCATCCAGGAGAGGATCACAAAGAGCGATGACGGCGATTTCGCGGAGCCTGGAAAAGGGGGAAACATACCCGCGGGTGAGGCGTTCATCTCCCCCCAGCTCGGGACCTCCAACGGGACCATCGCCTTCGACGGCTCGATAGCCTCCGACAGCGGCATAATAATCATCGACCGCCCCATAATATGCCGTGTAAAGAATGGATTCGTAACGGCGATCGAGGGGGGAGATGAGGCGAAGGGGCTGGAGGATACCATCACCAGGGCGGAGGAGAGGACGCTCGAATGGGTCAAGGAAGGCAAGCTCCCCCGGGACCAGGAGAAACATTACCTCATGAACTGCAGGAACCTGGGCGAGCTGGGGATCGGCCTCAACCGCAGGGCGAAGATCATCGGCAACATGCTGGAGGATGAGAAGGTCTACTCGACCTGCCACATAGCGATCGGCGCAAATTATGATGACGATGCAAAGGCCCTGATACACCTGGACGGATTGATCAGATCGCCCACGATCATCGTGAGGACCGATGATGGGGAGATGACCATCATGAGGGATGGCGAACTTCTCATCTGATCACATTTTCCACGAAGGGTTATTGTAATATGCCAATATATTAACGGCAGCAGGTTGTTGCTTTCCATGACAGAGACCGAGAAAAGAGGGAATACCATCGATACCATTGGGATCGACGATCACAGGGCGATAGAGCTGGGGGGCATGGAGGAGGATATCAAGGTCCTGAAGGGGCAGCTCAGGTCCGTGGAATACTCCTCGAACCTTGAGAGGGAGGCCTTCAAGAGGGAACTTACGGGCGCCTATGATGAGATCAACATGCTCCGCAGGGATCGAAAGAGGCTCAATAAACAGCTGGAGGAGCTGATGAAACCCCCCCTTCTCGTCGGCGAGGTCGTGGAGATACTCGAAGGTGAGGAGGTCATCGTTAAGAACGGTAACGGACAGATCTTCATAACCACGGTCTCCAGCAGCCTGAAGGTGGATGATCTCGAGATGGGGACGAGAGTGGGGCTGGACAGGAACAACCTGGTCGTCATGAGGGCACTATCCACCGGCAAGGACCCCATAATCGTGGGGTCGGAGATCATCACGAGGCCGGACACGACCTACGGCGACATCGGCGGCCTTGATGACGTTATCACCGAGGTCAAGGAGACCGTGGAGCTGCCGATAGTGGACCCGAATAGCTTCACCCGATTGGGAATACATCCGCCAAATGGCATTCTGCTCGTCGGTGCGCCGGGCACGGGGAAGACCCTCATCGCCAGGGCGGTGGCCAATGCCGCGGATTGTACCTTCATCAGGCTGGTCGGGTCGGAGCGCGTACAGAAGTTCATAGGTGAGGGGG
>CBDVER010000348.1:0-2571 GCA_965373055.1 uncultured Thermoplasmata archaeon | reverse complement strand
CTTGCATCCGATGGGCATTCCCAGCCTTACGCCAAGGTCCCTGTTCGTGGTCCTCGATATCGTCTGTGTGGGCTTATGTGACGTGAGAAGGGTTACCACCTTCTCTGCCCTGGCCAGCTTGTCCCCGGCTTCCCCCACTCCGATGTTGATCACGACCTTCGATATCCTGATCTGTCTCATGGGGTTCACCTTGGTTCCCACCTCATCGCCGCTCATATTATACTCACCTCACCCGAGCTTATTTGAGAGGTCTGGTCGCCGACCACGAAAACGTAATCCATGATGGTATTGAACCCCTCATGGAACTCGACCAGATTGGGCCCGGGGTTCGAGGTCACCTCGGTTCCCTTGATCCGGCATATCGTCCCAATATGGGCTCCACCTGTCAGAAGGGCGAGATTGCTCTCCTTCATGTCGAGCTTTTCCATGATCTTCTGATCGGGAAGTGATATCTTCAACACGTCGCCGGTCTTGTAAGTGTCCTTCCCCACCAGGAGGTTCCTGCCGTCATGAAGGTTCAGCTGTACCTTTGCCCCCTTCACCCTTACCTTGTTCATGATCCTGACGAGCTTCCACGTTGACTGGGACCTCTCGATCTGCGTGAGAACGATCTGTCCCCTTGGATTGAGCATCACCCTGTAGTATGAGTCTATCTTGGGTATGGATATGGTATCCATGAGGCCCACAGGGTGTTTGTAGCTCACCCTGACGGTGCCGTCCACCATGATCTCCCTCTGGCCCAGTATCTTCTTCACTTCAGAGGAGGTGTTTCCAAGCTTTAATATGTCCCTCAGGGCGACCATGAGAGGGATCGATAGCTCCTTGGAATGCGGGCCCGGAGAGGGCTTCACCGCCCATACCTCGGCCTTCCTTGGTATGGCCCACGACCTGGGGATCGCGTATCTCTTGAGATGTTTTGAATTCTTTGTCATCTTATTTCCTCCTCACTCATCCGACAGGCTCTTGAACCTCTCCTTCCTAACTACGTCTGACAGGTCGATCTTGGTCACGACGAGGTTGGATGGGTCGAACCAGAGGGACACCTCTTTGTTGTCCGCCTTCGAGATCAATGCTTTCTCGATCCCCACCCTTCTCTTCTTCGGGTCAACTACGGAGATCTTACCCTCGTGTCCTGTCCTGGACCCGCGGACCACCCTTACAGTGTCCCCTTTCCTTATCGTGATCCTCTTGACACCGGTCCCCCCGTATTTTTCCCTATCCAGTGGGGCCTTCATCTCCTTGCTCCTGACATGCAAAGGGGCAGTTGCCCTCGCCTTGTGCTGTTTTCGGGGCTGTTTCGATGTAGTGTTCATCCTTCATACCTCCTTGCTCATACGATTATAGACGCGGTTGCGGCTATACGTGACCATCTCTCTGCGGCCTCCTTCGCCACAGGGCCCTTGATGTCCGACCCTTTGGTCTCCCCGTTCGGGGCGGTCAACACGACAGCGTTCTCGGCAAATGAGACCATGAGGCCATCAGGTCGCCTGAACGGCCTTTTCTGCCTCACTATCACCGCCGGAAACAGCTGTTTCCTCATCTCCGGGCTGCCTTTCTTCACGCTGACAATGACCATATCCCCAACTCCGGCGCGGGGATACCTTCTCTTGGTGCCGTGGTATCTGAGTACCTGCACGATCTCCACGATCTTGGCACCGGTGTTATCGACACAGGGACATTTCGTTCCTATCTGCAAACCCCGGGTCTGCTTTCCTGCCAATCCCTTCATCTCAGATCCTCCCCAGAACGACGAACGAGGTCCCCTTTGAAAGCGGCCTGCACTCCATGATCTTGACCATATCACCCACGCTGAGATCGATACAGGGGGGGATGTGGGCCATATACCTTGAGGTCCTCTTCTCGTACCTCTGGTATTTCTTCACATAGTGCCTCCTCTCCCTCTTCACCACCACGGTTCCCTTCATCTTGGTGGACACCACCTGAACATCCAGGGAGATACCCCTTACCGATAACCTACCGTGAAATGGACAGTTCCTATCCTCACAGGATCTCTTTGGGGGGGGCATCTCGATCCCGATGTTCCTCGCCAGTGGGGCCTTGGCGGCTTTCTTCACCCGCTTTCCCACGGCTGCAGGTTTGCCGACCCTCTTCACCGGCAGGGTCTTCTTCCCCTGGACAACGTCTATCTCCGCGGCCGATTCCGTCTTCTTGGTGATCTTCTTCGCCTCGGAGGCCTTCGGCTGCTTTTTCTTTGGGGCAGACGTCTTATCTTCTTCTTTCTTCACCATTCCTAACCACCTTTCTCTATCGTTACAACATGATCTTCATCTACGGCTCCGGCATATCCAACTGGATCTGGCTCCACCGGTCCACATTTCTCTTCAGATTTCTCTTGATCCGATCCTCTGGCCTGAACATGAGGAGGTCTCCATCCAGGGAAACCGGGGTGAGGCCTTCCCTGAGGTCGACCTGTATCTCCAACCTGGAGCCTTTCTTGGGCAGGGTGATCGTCCTCTCTCCCTCGAGAAAAGATAACGTATTTCTGGTCTCGTCCACCAGAAGGCCCTCACGGCCCACCAGCCCTCCATCCGTATGGTCAAGGACCCTCAT
>CBDVER010000347.1:0-2580 GCA_965373055.1 uncultured Thermoplasmata archaeon | reverse complement strand
ATACACTATGATCGCATTGGGGTCCACCTTCTTGATGAACTCGTCGAAGGGGCCCTCGATGCAGTAGGAATCATAGTACACTCCCGATGTCGATCCACAGTTCCCGCAGATGAGGACCGCCTTGGGTCCCGGGGTCTGCTCGTAGATCCTGCGCACCCTGTCGGCCATCTGTTTGTTCACGGGTCCGGTCACCAGCAGGACGTCCGCATGCCGCGGTGTTCCCACAAGTTTCATGCCGAACCGCTCCACATCGTACCTTGGGGTGAGTGCCGCAACGATCTCTATGTCGCATCCGTTGCACGATGCGGCGTTCACGTGGAAGACCCAAAGGCTCTTGTCAAAGGATTTGGTCAGCTTCATCTCGAATCACCTCACCCAGGCCAACATGACCAGTAATACCAGTACAAGCGTGCTCACGAACCAGAACACGTATTCGTTGATTATACCGCTGTGGAACTTCTCGACGGGCTTGTAGTATCTGTCCAACGCCTTCGTGAAGCCCCAGTACAGATTGCTTCCCGGGACCACGATCGGCCTCCCGTCGATCTCCGTGGGGTTTCCGAAGAGATAGGGCTTCTTACCCTCTCCCTTGGGCGTCATCCCCTTCTTGCCAAAGAATCCCCTGATCATCACCGCTATGATGGTTGCTGAGATCATCGCCCCCAAGAACACCACGGCGTTCCAGGCACCCTGGCCCGTGAACAGCGTCAGGGAGGTGGATGTCGTCCCGCCATCGCCCGTCAGGGCGTTGACGGCAGGGTCCACCAGGGATCTGACCACCAGCGATGGGGCGAAGGAGAATACTATTATTATCCCTGCAAGTACGGCCATACCCATGAGCATGGAGGTTGGAACCTCTCCTCTCGCCATTCCCTTCATCCTCGGCCCCATGAAGGCCGAGTAGAACACCTTTACGAAGGATGCGAGGGTCAACAGGGATACCAGCATGGCAATTGCCCCTATGACCGGATTGAACCGGAACACCGACTCGTAGATCAGGAATTTCGAGGCGAAACCGTTCATCGGCGGTATCCCGGATATCGCCAGCGCGCCGATAATAAAGAAGAGGGCCGTGAGCTTCATGTCCCTGCCCAGGCCGCCCATCTTGTTGAGGTCCCTGGTGCCTGCCTTGTATATTATCGCCCCGGCGGTGAGGAACAGAAGGCCCTTGTACATGGCGTGGTTGAATATATGGAAGATGCCGCCTGTCATGGCCGTCCTTCCGAACTCATCGAAGCCGCCGGTGGCATAGACGGCCATACCGACCCCGACACCCAGGAGCATGTAGCCGGTCTGGGATATCGCGTGGTACGCCATCAGCCTCTTGATGTCCTTCTGGACAAGCGCCATGGTAACGCCGACGAACATCGAGAGAACGCCCAGGATGATAACGATCCAGCCCGCCGCATGCAGCAGGTCTATCGTCAGATGGATGTTCGACCCGTAGAGCGTGAACACCATTCTGAACATCGCATAGAGGCCCGCCTGAGAGGCGGTCACGAAGATCGCCGTAACAGGGGCCGGGGCCTCCGAATAGGCATCAGGCGTCGCCATGTGCATCGGTACTGCTCCCGCCTTGAGGGCGAACACGGTCATCATGAGGCCAAGGGCCACCTTGTCCACCATAAGAAGCTCCGCGTTCCCCCCGATCGCCTCGCTGAGGAACTTGATGTTCAGATGGCCGTACTGTCCATATAGAAGGCCTATGGAGAACAGCAGTATGAGGCCGGCAACAGTAGAGTATATCAGATACTTGGCCGCGCCCTCGAAAGCCTCTCCCCGCTCCGACCTGAACACCGTCAGGCCGCACAGTGCTATGGAGGAGACCTCGAACCAGACGAACAGGTTGAACAGGTCTCCGGTGAACACCATGCCGATGTTGGCGGCCAGGACCAGAAGCATCAGTGCGAAGAACTTGGCGTTCCCCGTGTATTTTTTCACGAACGCCAATGAGTAGATCACCGCGGCCAATGAGACGGTCACCATGATCAGCCCCATGAAGGCGGACATCCCGTCAACCGCGAATGATATCCTTACCGCATTATCTCCAAGAAGAGGCAGCTGTGTGTTCTCGGCCCCGAATATATAGGTGTTGACAACGTCCCCCCCCTTGGAGAGGACATCCCATGCGAGGACGTACATTAAAACGGTGGTAGCAAGCACGCCAAGCAGGGCCCAGAACTTTCCGAACTTTGCGGACAGCTTGAACAGGAGCGGGGTCGCGAACGCAAAGAGCAGCGGAATGGCCACCACCATGGCCGGAGCCTGCTCTATCAGGTGGTTGTAGAAGGTCATCCTCTAAGCCTCCTGAAATCATCGGTGGATGTGACCTTGTGCTTCTTGTAAGCCTGCATCACGAACGATAGAAGAAGCGCGGTGGTCGCCAATCCTATCACGATCGACGTGAGGGTCAAAGCGTGGGGGGTGGGCATCGAATATGTCGCCTCGGTCCCACCCAGGATCTGGCTTGTGAACACGGGTGCTGACAATCTGTCCCCGCTGTTGAAGGCCAGTGTGATCAGGAAGAGGTTGGCACCCGCTTCCATGATCACGATCCCCATGGCGATCTTGATCAGGTTC
>CBDVER010000346.1:0-2603 GCA_965373055.1 uncultured Thermoplasmata archaeon | reverse complement strand
ATGGCCCGTCTCGTCCATTGCCAGGTTCGTCTCCACATCCACGGCAAACGCCCTTATCTCGGACCTGCAGGGCTCATCCCCGTCGTTGGTCACGAACACGTGTACATAGAGGTCCATCGATCCGGACGAGGTCTCCTCCGAGACGAAGTACACCTCCTCGACCACAAGGATCGATCCCACCGGCTCGTCGTTCATCATATCTATGACGATCACAAGGCCCAACACCGCTGAAAGGAGCAGTGCTATGGCCATTATCGCCACCATCCAGCCCTTCGTGGCAGTCCACTCTATCTTTCTCATCTGGATTCCTCCCATCATCGACGAAGGTCCGATCGATATTGGTAGAGTGGGCCTCATCGATGCGTTTTCTCTCTGCTGAGAAGTTAAAATGTGCGACACCTATATTTAGAAGATTGGAACACTTGTTATACAGAATCGGCATAGAATTCGCTGGTCTCCATCAGGTCCGGGCGTCCCTCTCCCTCTTTTCGCTCAGGATCCTCCCCGATCGGACCTCCTCCATGTGTTCCAGCTTCAGGGAACGATACATACCCCCAAGGTCAGGGGAGATCCCCGTCAGCAGGGATCCGAGCTGTCGTCCGATCTCCTTCGCCTTGTTGCAGTCGGGCAAGCAGGGGACGAAGCGCTCCAGGAAATATGCTTCAGGCGATGGGTTCGATATGGACCTCAGGGCGGAGGTCGCCCTTTCGTCCTGATCGGTCCCGTTCATAAGGTGTCCCACGAACGACGATACGCAGCAGGGGGGATACTCCATCAGCTGCCCCGTCATGTTGGCCAGTGCGATCTGGGCCGTTATGAACTCCATTCGCCCCAGGCTCTCGTCCACATCAGGGACCTTTGTGACCGCCTCCCCTCCCTCCCCGTAGAGATATACTTTCAGGACGCGAACTCCCGCCTTCCGGACCGCCATCCCCACACCCACGCTTTCCGCCGCCCGCCGGACAAGGAGCACCTCCCTCTCATCCAGGGGATGAAAGAACGAGGCCCTGCGGATGCCCATCGCGACCAAATAGATGTTCTCGAGCATCCTGGAGGAGGAGAGCTCGTCAGCCCACTCCCCGGACCAGAGCTCACTGCGGATGTTGCTGTTATCAATATTGGAATCAGGAGGCATATCCGCTTTCCTGTGGTCCAGGTGGAACGATAGGGGGTCGAGCACAGGGAGGTATGGTCAAGGGGTGAGAAAAACCTTCGGTCAATGCTTGTATGTCGAGGGGAGGAACAGGAGCAAGCACGCCACAAGCTCCAGCCTTCCCAGCCACATCAGCATTGTGAGGATGATCTTGGCGGGGTCCGTCAGGGAGTGAAAATTGGCAGTTGGACCTATGATGTTCAGGCCGGGACCCACATTGCCCAGCGTCGTGGCGACCGCAGACATGCTTGTGACGACATCCAGGCCGGTCAGCGTGAGCGTGAATGAGCCCACCAGGAAGGTGATCAGGAAAACGAATACGAAGAGGCCCACGCTCCGAACGATGCTCTCCGGCAGCACGATGCCCCCGACCCTGAGAGGTAGATGCGCCTTCGGGCGCCCTATTCTCCGTATATGCCGAATAGCCATCTTGCCTGCGATCATCACCCTTGCGATCTTGATCGACCCCGTGGTGGAGCTGGTCATGCCTCCCATGAGCATCAGGCACAGGAGAAGGAACCTGGAGAATGCCGGCCAGGCGCCGAAATCCTCGGTGGCGTACCCCGTTGTGGTGGAGATCGAGGCCACCTGGAACACGGCGGCCCTCACCGCCCCTCCCCCGCTGTAATCCCCGCCCCTGTTGATGATAAGGTCCAAGGATACCAGGAATATGAAGACCCCGAGGATGCCCATGAAGACCCTGAACTCGGCGTCCTTGAAATAGGCCCTCCAGTTTCCCCGGAACAGGTTGTAATGGAGGACGAAATTAACGCTGCCCAGGAGCATGAACAGCACGATCACCCCTTCGATGAATATGCTGAATGGGGAGTCCGAATAGTGCGCGATGCTGTTGTTCCAGGGGCTGTACCCTCCCGTGGAAAGGGTGGTGAACGAGTGGCAGATGGCATCGTAGAGCGTTACCCCGAATAGGGTCAGGAGCAGTATCTCCGCGAGGGTCAGGACGAGATATATCTTCAGCAGGACCATCGCGGTGTCCTTCACCCTGGGCATGATCTTCTCCTGGCTGTGGCCGGGGACCTCTCCCTTCATGAGGAGCATTCCGGCCTTGGGGCCCCCAAGGAATATCGAGAGGAGCGCCACCGCCATCACAATTACCCCGAGTCCCCCCAGCCACTGTATGAGGCCCCTCCAGAGCTTGATCGAGGCGGGGAGGGCCTCTATGTCCGTGAGGATCGAGGCGCCCGTTGTGGTGAATCCGGACATCGACTCGAAGATGGCATCCACAGGGGACGCTATTGCTCCGATGATCATGAAAGGGAGTGATCCCAAGAAAGCGATCAGGACCCAGGAGAGGGAGACCACCACCATCGCCTCAAGGGGGCGAAGCTTCTTGACCTCGTCACGGCCCCAGAAGAACAGCGCCAATCCCAGGACCAGGGAGATGATGCCGGGGAGGGCGTAAGCCGCGGCAAGCAAGATGATGTCCTCC
>CBDVER010000345.1:0-2617 GCA_965373055.1 uncultured Thermoplasmata archaeon | reverse complement strand
TAACTACTTTTCAGGCGGCTTTTGCAAAGATCAAGGAGAGCTGGGATGATGCCCCTCCGCCGAAAGAGGCTTGGAGAACGGATCGGGAGGAGGGGAGGTCCGGCCGCCGTCGAGGCATGGATGATGATGAGCCCAGGAGGGCCCCGAAGATGGAGAAACGGAGGGGCGGCAAGGGGTCATATGGAGATGACCTCTAGGCCTCCCATGTAGGGCCTCAGCTTCTTCGGCAGCTCCACCGATCCGTCCTCCAGCTGGTAGTTCTCCAGTATGGCAACCATCGTTCTCCCTATGGCCAGGCCGGAGCCGTTGAGGGTGTGCAGGAACTCCGAGGGGAGGTGTGCTTTTCTCCTGAACTTGATCATTGCGCGGCGCGCCTGAAAGGGTCCGAAGGTGGAGCAGGAGGATACCTCCAGCCACCTATCCTCGAACGGGGAGTACACCTCCAGATCGTATGTCTTTGATGATGAGAATGAGAGGTCCCCGGTGCACAGGAGGATGCGCCGGAATGGGAGGTCCAGACGCTTGAGAACCTCCTCTGCGTCCGAGGTGAGCTTCTCCAGCTCGGCCTCCGAGCGTTCCGGGTCGCAGATAGATACCATCTCGACCTTGGAGAACTGGTGGACCCGGATGATGCCCTCCTCTCCGGTATGGCGTCCCGCCTCCCTCCTGAAACATGGGGAGAAGGCCTGGTATCTTATCGGGAGGGAGTCCGCTTCCAGGATCTCATCCCTGTGGAGGTTGGTGATAGGCACCTCCGCTGTTGGTACGAGATATAGATCGTCCCTTGGCAGCCCGTACATATCCTCCTCGAACTTGGGAAGCTGTCCTGTTCCCATCATCGATGTGGAGTTGACCAGTGCAGGGGGCCACACCTCCTTCCAACCCTGTTCGGAGTGGATGTCCATCATGAAGTTGAGAAGGGCCCTCTCGAGCCTTGCGCCGTGTCCCTTCAGCACGTAGAAACCAGATCCCGAGACCTTGGCGCCACGTTCCATATCTATTATGTCCAGGCTGGACCCAATATCCGTGTGGGCTTTTGGGGCAAACGTGAGAGATCTGGGGTCCCCCCACGTCGAGAGCGTGACGTTTGCGGACTCGTCCGCGCCCACGGGGACGTCGGGGTGGGGATAATTGGGGATGGTGAGCCTGATATCATTGCGCTCTTTTTCCATCGCCTTCGACTCCTCGTCCAGCTCCTTGAGCTCCACGTTGAGGTCCTTCATCCTCCTGATCTTCTCCTGCTGGAGCGTTCTATCCTTCTCCTTTGAGATCTCCTTTGATACCACGTTCTTCTCGTGCTTGAGGTTGTTCACCCGCTCCACGATCTCCCGAAACCGGTTGTCGGACCGGAGAAAACCATCCAGGTCCGCAGGTGTGTTCCGGTCCACGATCATCTTTCGAACCGCCTCCTCGTTCTCGCGGATGAACTTGATATCCAGCATGATATATTCCCGTCCCCAAATCCGTATAGGGATATCTATAGTTTGTCAAACGATGCCTTTGGAGAGATGCTTCTCTTTGGTGTCCGGTGAGAATAATATAAATGAAGTTCCTACACCCGGTGATGAGAGTAAGGCCCACTGATCTGTTGAGGCTGTTCAGGATCCACACCGGGGCAGTCACTGCCGCCGTTCCAGCCCTTGGCCTGCTGGCCGCAGGGGGTTCCTATCTGGCGCTGGCATTTGTGGTTCTGACCGCCCTGGCCCATCACGCCTGGGGGTTCTCCCTGAACGAGGTGGTCGACCTTGAGGTGGATAAAAGGGCCAAAGACCTCTCCCACAAACCCCTCGTGTCGGGGAGGATCTCCAGAAAGGTAGGTTTGGCCCTCTCTCTAACGATGGGCATCCTCTCCTTCTCCTTCATCTCAATTGCCGCACTCGTGGAGGGCGTGGACCCGCTCGTCCCGCTGATCCTTCTGGTCATCTCCTCCATCTCGGGCATACTGTACAATGTTTACGGAAAGAGGTTCCCCCTGTCTGACGTATTGGTTGGGATATGGATGTTCTTTTTGGTCCTCTCCGCGGCTTCGGTTTCATCCGGAGGGGGTCCTTACGGCATCTCTATCTGGGCCGTGGCTGGCCTATCTTCCGTCCACCTTGTTTTCAACAACTCCGTGGAGGGTGGGATTAAGGACGTGGATAACGACAGGGGGTCGGGAGCGAGGACCTTCGCCGTTGTGACCGGGAACCGCGTGAAAGAAGGGAGGCTCCTTCTGACGACGGTTTTCAGGGGTTTCGGGATCGGTCTGAGAGCGCTCTTCGTGATCTCCGCGGCGGTATTTTCATACCTCATTGTCGTGGATTCGGGTTTTCATATCAACATGGTGCTGGTGGTGTCGGTTCTGGGCATCCTTCTGTTCTCCCAATCCCTATCGTTCCTCAAGGGAACGATCAAGATGAGCAGAAAGGAGCTTCTGAAAGCGTTCTCCCGGCACGAGATAGGGTCCTTCCTGCTCTGCATACTTGTTGTAGTGCCTGCGGTGGGGTGGGGGCCCTCGTTGGTTATATTCATCGTCCCCGCGCTTTGGTTCATCCTGCTCAACAGGATCGTGTATGGAACGAAGATCGCGCCGGGAGTTTAGTGAAAAATTGTTTCCGATGTGGTGCGATCGGTCATA
>CBDVER010000344.1:0-2618 GCA_965373055.1 uncultured Thermoplasmata archaeon | reverse complement strand
ACATGAGTTGGGGGTGAATATCGGGGGTGTGAACTCGTGAAAGCCCATTCCCCTGAAGAAATCATGAATGGCGCCGGTGAGGGTGGACCTTACCCTCATTATGGCGGTCAGCTTCCTGGATCGGATCCACAGGTGCCGCATATCCCGAAGATACTCCTCGCTCTGATCCTTGGTTATGGGGAACGGCTCGGCCGGGGATACGGCCTCTATCGCGTTCATCTGGACCTCGAATCCACCCGGGGCCCTGGAATCCGGGGATATCTTCCCTTTCACGATGATGGAGGATTCCACCATCAGGGACCTGGCCAGGTCAAAGACCTTATCCCCTAGATCGTTTCTGGACCCGACACACTGGATTATGCCACTTGAATCCCTCAGAACGATGAAGAGCATCTTGTTGCTTCCCCTCGTCCTGTATATCCATCCCCTGAGCTCGACCTGCGAACCCTCGCAGTCCTTTCGGAGTACATCGGCTATCTGCTTCCATTCCCTGACCATACCATACACCTTGTAATTTGAGGACAGGTGGGGATTATTGAACTGATATATAATCGAATTGATTGTCCTGCCGGCAGCTGTGGTGGAGGTCCGACCATCCCCCCTGGCGGCTGCACGAGACTACCGTTCACCTTTGACGGGATCGATCGCGGGCCGGTGCCAGTTCCCTTTTCCTGGTCATCGGCATCTCCCCTCCCGGCCTTCCCCTCTCCTTTCCGAGCCGCATGCCTCCGCGATCCGATGACCTCCTATCCTCCCCGTCGCCCTCGATATCGTTGTAGGTCCTCCTCAGCTTCCGGTTATTATACAGGAGGAAACCAAATACCACGGCAAGGAGCAGAACGAAGATCATCAGAATGACAAGAGGCAGGGAAGGAGATATCTCATCCTTGTCGGAGCCACTTTCAGCAGGCAGGATAACCCTGATCACAATGTAGGTGTAGCCCACGTTCCCTGAAGTGTCAACGACCTTTACCTCCACCCTGTGGTTTCCGGATGTCAGGTTGAAGGTGACATGCCATAGGGACCTCCCCTCAAGGGGGATCCACTCTCCATTGTCGATGCGGACCTCCACTGATGATATCTCCCAATCATCGTATGCCGTCCCCTCGAAGTTCACCAAACCCTCCTCGTCCAATATAGTATTGTTGCCTGGCTTGGTTATTGTTACCGTTGGGGGAGTGATGTCCACGACCTCGTTGAGGTCAAGATGGTAGACAAGCTGGACCAATCTCTCGTTCCCAACCGTATCCAATGCCTTGATCCGGAGCACATTTTCCCCCGATTCCAGCGTCACGACCCATTTCCAGGTGTCTATGCCCTCGAGGTCCATGAACGTTCCACCCTCGAGCATGCCCATGACCCTTGAGACGCCTGTGTCATCGTAGGCTTCCCCTGTGATGACCTGGATCGGATTTGAAACGTGAGAGTTCGAAGGGGGGCTTATCGAGACGATCTCCGGAGGGGTCTCATCCAGATATACCCTGTATTCAAGGACCACAAAGTTGCCTATAACATCCTCGGCCCTGATCAGTAGAACGTTGGAACCTTCGGAGAGATAATCTATCTCGGCTGTAAATGCCCCATCCACCACATCGTACAACCATCCATCAATGGTAAGAGTAACTCCGGGTTCGGTCATACCCTTGATCATAACGACGGCCTCGCCGACCACCGCAGGGGCTTGTGTCAGGAATATCAAAGGTGGTGTGGTATCCAGCGTCACACTCCTGATCATGGTAGTCGTCGATCCGGTCCTATCAAAGGCCGTGATAACGATCCTGTTCTCCCCTTCCACAAGGGTGGTCAATCTA
The DNA here is from genome assembly GCA_965373055.1 of uncultured Thermoplasmata archaeon. Classification (GTDB taxonomy): domain Archaea; phylum Thermoplasmatota; class Penumbrarchaeia; order Penumbrarchaeales; family Penumbrarchaeaceae; genus JAGLEG01. The sequence goes on along the minus strand of CBDVER010000344.1, from coordinate 807 downwards.
TGATCGAACATGCCGTTCTCCACCTGCACCTCCTCGCCGTTTATGGTCACCCTGACCGTGCTCTGGTCGGTATATCCCTTGACCCACAGTACCCTGTTTGCCGTCCTTATCCCGTCTGCTGGTGTATCAACGTGCAGATAGGGTGGCGTGCTGTCCCGGTATATTGTAAATTGATATGTATCACTATTACCTGCCTTATCTATGGCAAATAGTGTTATCACGTTCCTGCCCTCGGAAAGGTGGAGGGTCGTATTGAACCTGCCCTCGACGATCGGGGTCAATACATTGTTGAGATACAGGTAGGCGTCTGGGCTGCAGGTGCCCTTGATCCAGATGGTGGTGTCGTTGACAACATCGCCATCAGCGGGTTGGCTGACGCCTACGGTCGGTGCTATCGAGTCCACCGAGAAAGTCACGGCCGATGACCCTATAAAGCCGTCAAGGTCGGTTGCCCTCACCTCAATGGTGTGGCCCCCCTCATCGAGCGATAGGGAGAGCTGTACCTCCTTGCTCGTGCCCATTTCCAACGGGGTCCCTCCGTCTATGATCAGCTTGACACTCCCCAGGTCTCCATGGTCCTCTATAACACAGCTGAACAGCAGGTCGTTCGAATTCAACCACCCCCCATCTTCGGGCGATACAAAGGATATGCGCGGCGTATCCAGTATGATCTCCACAAGGACAGGAACTGACATCGGCAGGGTGAAATTCACCCTTCTTGTGGCACCATTCAGGGTTACGACCGCATCATATGGGTTCCGATCATGGGAACCGGTGACGTTATGTAAAAATGCTTCAAGCTGCAGG
>CBDVER010000343.1:0-2624 GCA_965373055.1 uncultured Thermoplasmata archaeon | reverse complement strand
CGATGGGCTTTTTCAACTGGTTCCGGGGAAAAAAGAGGGATGAGGTCGTTCCCTCCCACCCGAACGATGTGCCCAAAATGGAGGAAGGAACCCGGATCACCTCTACGCTGGATCGGGAGTCCAGAGGTGTTGAGGTACTCTGGAAGAAGCGGGACCTGGAGATAGAGGAGCGGTTGAAGAGGTTGGAGAACAGGTTTGATACGCTCCAATCCCAGTGGATAGAGATACTTGACCATCAGCAGAGGATCATGGGGCAGCTGCTCATATCACAGACATACGGCAAACCTACCCCCTACGCCCATGTTCAGCCGTCCAATGCTGATATGGCAACCCGATTGGATGGGCAGGATATGGAAGACCTCAAGGTCCGTATCAACGGATCGGACCTTGACAGGAGGCTTAACTTCTCCAATTTCCTGACCGATGAGACCAACCGGTTCGCCTTCATGGCCTCCAAAGGCACTGCAGCCGGGGGGGGGACGAAATATAACCCCCTCCTGATCATAGGTCCCCCGGGAACCGGGAAGACACACCTTCTCAACGGCCTTGGCAACTGCATCCTTGAAGGAGACGAGGGCAAGAAGGTACACCTCACCACGATGACCCTGATCACGGAGGACCTGAGGAGGGGGTTATCCAATGGCTCGATATCCGACATCAGGGAGAGGTACATGGAGGCCGATGCCCTCCTGGTCGATAACCTACAGACGGGACACATGAAAGGGCCATCACAGGAACAGTTCCTGCTGATCATCGAAGGGATCCTCAGGAAGGGAGGAATCATCTCCATAACATCCGACAGGGAGCTGCCCCACCTTGCTGATATTGGGCCCACGCTCAGGTCGAGATTGGAGGGGGGGGTGAAGGTTACTCTGGGCGTGCCCGGTTTCGAGGGCAGGAGGCAGATCCTTGCCGATCTGGTGAAGAGGGAGTCCACTTCGATAACCACGGAGGTCCTGGACTATCTTGCCCTTTCCCTGGATCAGAACGTACGTGAGATGCAGGGAAGCTTCTCCAGACTGGTTGCGTATTCGGACCTGATGAGGAAACCTATCTCGATATCGATGATAAAATCCGTCCTGGAGGGCCTCCCGGATCAGGATGGGATCGTCAAGGCCCCGGAGGCTGATCTCATCGAATCGGTAGATTCGTCTAACCTTCGGAGAGGTATCTCCTCAGATCTTACCGAATCGATAGATGCGTCTCACCCTCAAGATCTCTACGAATCATTGGATTCGTCTAACCTTCGGAGAGGTATCTCCTCAGGTGAACGTGAGCCGGAAATGGAGAACGACCAGTCGTACCTTTTGGAGGAGGCCCTGGAAGAAGGCAAGGCTCCCGACATCGAGGCTGAGATCGCCGCGGTGGAGAGGGAGCTGATGATGGAGCTGGAGAAGGAAAAGATCATTGGCTGACCCGCGACCCCTTCATCCACATAACCTCAAAATCCCACCTTTTATGTATGGGCGGCCTTCTTGCCATCGATATTATTACCCAATAAATTAAATATTATACTGAATTATATACCATGGGGGAAGAAACATGTACCGAATGGAGGAGAATAGACAAGATGATAATATACCCTATCCCATGACCGAGTCCTACTGGTCAAAGAGGGTCTTTGCATATGTGATCGACCTGATCATCTCATTTCTGCTCGCTCTCTCGCTGATGTTGGTCTTTAATAACGATCTCTCGACCCCTGTCGCCTGGGGGATCATATACATCATGACGGCCATCACGATGTATCTTCTTGCGCTCCTGTTCGAACTTCTCAAGAGCGCCTCCATCGGCAAGATGATCATGAAGCTGAAGGTCATCAGCCTCTACGGGGAGGTCACCTTCTCTCAGGCTGTTAAGAGGAACCTCCTCTCACTTCTACCGGTAGTGGGGCCTTTACTGGATATGCTCCTTGGGAAGACCTCACAGATGGATGAGAGGCAGAAACTCCTGGACAAGGTTTCGGACACCCTCGTGGTCGAGGTCCAGGAAGCTGAGGTGGAGAGGCCAAGGGCACATTACCATCCTCCACCACCTCCCACGCCCAAGGAGAAGATGAGCCTTGGGTTTCCAGATGAGCTGAGGACGGGAAAGTGCCCCAGGTGCAACGCACCTTTCAGGATGCTTCGGGAGGGGGATGAATCGTTCTCGGGCCTCTGGAATTACAGGTGTACGTGGTGCAATACCAAGGTATTCGAATCCAACGTAAGAAAGAGATATCTGAGCTGATAAGGGTACCTCTCCCGTTATCGAAAGTGATCGATAATTAAATTTGACCATTCTGGTGAAGAATTAAGTAGAACGTGGTGATTTTGGTCTCGATGGACCCATCCTGTGACAGGTGCCGGGAAAAACCGGTCATCTACCTGAGATACAGCGGACAGCACCTCTGCGGAGATCACTTCCTGGACCTGATCAGGAAGAGGATCCGCAGGGAGGTAAGGGATCAGGGGCTCATCAGGGGAGAACAGAGGATCGCCGTTGCCGTATCCGGAGGAAAGGACAGCATCCTGCTCCTGAACCAGTTGAAGGAGATCGTGGATCCGATCAGGGCGGTCTCACTCGTCGCCCTGACGGTTGATGAGGGGATCGACGGATACAGGCCTTCATCCCTGGATATTGTC
>CBDVER010000342.1:0-2631 GCA_965373055.1 uncultured Thermoplasmata archaeon | reverse complement strand
CTTCCGGAAGAATAGGTATCATCGTAGCCGTCCATGACCATGATATGCCTTGCAGGGATCCTGTCCTGATCACCTGCGAGCATGACGAAGTCCACCCCCCAATCGAGCCTTGCGAGGTAGATGAACCTCTTGATCTCCTCCTGGGTGTCGTTCTCCTGGATATCCCAGTACACGTCCGTGAGGATCTCCTCAAGTGTGACGAGCATGTTGGTAGTTCCGGTGCTGTTCCTGTAATCACGATAATCCCTCAGCCCATCCTCGAAGGCCTCGGGGGCGATGATCAGCATATCGTAATCCTCCGCCCTGGTTGCGGAAAGGGGCTCCGGATATGAATAGGTGACATGGATGGAACCGGACCTGATCGAGTGGAGGTCATCCCCCACCGGAATGACAAAATGGAGCTTGATGGATATCTTCGCGGATGTCTCGTAGGTCTCCATGTCCATCCCCGTGCCGATCTCCCACTCCATGTGGGACCGTGGCGGGGGCAGCGGCTCGGACTCCGGAAGGGGGCCGGATACGTGGATGTTGGGTATTGCCGTGGGATTGATCCTGATTGGGGTGTTGAACGGCAGTATGTCCATATCCGTTACCCGGAGGGTGATATCATCCATGATCGTCCCCACCGGGAGGTCCAGGTCGATCGTCTCCCAGGGAAGGCTCAGTGCATCCGGCCTGGGATCGTTCTCCAGGCCGTCCATGGAGAGCTCCAGCCCCTGGGGTCCCTGCTCCATGTGAAGCGGCCCATACTCCAGATCGATCACGATCTCGTCATGTATGAGGGGGGTGGTAGGCCGTGCGTTCTCGAGCGCCTTTGTGGGGGCGTCGATGGGTTCCCCCCCGTCGGTGACCAATGCGGTCATGGAGAGCATCAGAAATAGAATGGTCAGAGCTATCGATATCATCGCCTTTTTTCTTTCCGAGCCCATGGTATACCACCCGAACATCCCACATCTGGTGTGGTGCCAAATTGAGATTACGCTCCTCCTCTTATATATTTACTGAGGTATCTGTCATTATCAATGTCATATGAGTGAACCAAACCAGATGGGAGATATGTGTGAGAACGACCCTGAAATGCGGCCTATAATATCATCTCCTTCCCAGAAGCCATCTCCACAATGGTATGAACTCTATCCTTTTCCCGCCGCTCTTCTCCGTATCCGTAAGATCCCAGGTGATCACCTTCAGATCTTCACATTTCAGCTCATCCGAGGCCCTGAACAGGGCATCCAGTTCCCTTTTTCGGATATCGGATCTGCTCGATACGTGGGTAACCTGGATCAACTCATCCACCCCCGTCCCCCTCTTCAGAACGAAATCCACCTCTTTTTGCTGATAGTCCTTCCAGTAATAGAGTTCCAATTTCGGGTCCATTGATCTCGTTCTCAACAGGTCCAGCATGACGATATTCTCCATCAGCCTACCGCTGTTCTCGCTGGAAAATGAACCTATGACATTGATGAGGCCCGGATCGATGACATAGACCTTCTTTGGGGAATTATGTTTCTCCTGGGGTTTATACGAGTGCTTTTCAAGCAGTATCAGAAGGTATGATCCGCACAGATGGTCGATGTAATTTTTCACGGTATGGACGCTTTTCAGCCCATGGACCCTTGCAAGTCTATTATACGTGATCAATGTGGAGTGGTTGGAGACCAGGGACACCGCCATCTCCTTGAACGTCTTGATATACCTGAGATTGTAACGTGCGAGGATATCCTTGTTGATAATGGATGAATATAGGGAATTCAGGTAGAGGTCCTTTATCCCGACGTTCCTTACAACCTCCGGAAATCCGCCTATCCGCATGTATTCCTCAAGGGCCTTCTTGATATTCGCCCTCCCTTTTGTTGTTGATGGTCTTTCCTCCATCCCACGGCATAGAAGGAATTCTCTGAAGGAGAAGGGGAATATCTCCATTTTCAGATGACGGCCGGTAAGGTGCGTTGCTAGTTCCTGGCTTAGAAGGTTAGCATTGCTTCCCGTTACTATCGTCCTGATCCCCGTACGCTGTAAACGGTTAACGAACAGCTCCCATCCGTTGATATTCTGTATCTCATCCAGGATCAGATATTCTAGTTCGCCGTGGATCTGGTAAAGAGCTTCCAGTATCATGTTCAGATCCTCTGGTCCGATATATGCCAAACGCTCATCATCGAAATTCACGTATCCGAATTCAAGGCCTCGGAACAGCAGGTTAGAGAAGACGGTCTTCCCGGACCGCCTTGCGCCAAGGGCCACACTGATCAGGTCCGTCCCCTTGATGCTCTCCCATCTGTCCAGATTCTCCCGGTCGATTATCCCGGGATCATCAAGTATCCTTGATCTCATCTGCTGTTGGTCGGAGAGGATATCCATTATCGTCCTGGCATCCATGAGGAATATATGTCTTTAAAAACATATAATGTTTGCGTTTCAATTGCAAACTTTAGTAGTAATGTTTGCGTTACAATTGCAAACAATAGAAGATGCAATATAGAAACATGTGTCCCCCTGATCATCCCGACCTCCAATTATCGAGGGATGTGAAAATAGGTTTCAAATGACATTAAAACGATTTCATATGTTTTCGGCCAATATAATCAGATCAGGTAGTTTGTATACTTGTGTGAACAAATGGTAAATAAT
>CBDVER010000341.1:0-2647 GCA_965373055.1 uncultured Thermoplasmata archaeon | reverse complement strand
CGACATCGCCATGTCCCTTCTGCTATCCGTCTCGAGGAGGGTGGTGGAATCGGACCGTTTCGTGAGGGAGGGGCGCTTCAAGATCTGGAGCCCGAAGCTGCTGCTTGGAAAGGACCTGAGGGGAAGGACGCTCGGCATCATAGGCGCCGGCAAGATAGGTCAGGCGGTCATGGAGAGGGCCATGGGGTTCGGGGTGAATATCGTATATCATTCCAGAAAAAGGAATGAGGCCGTCGAGGAGATGTTCGGTGCCCGCTACCTCTCCCTGGATGAGCTGCTGGAGAGCTCGGACCTCATCTCCCTGCACGTACCTCTCACGGAGGAGACCAGGCACATGATAGGAAAGAGGGAGCTCTCGATAATGAAGAGAGGCGCGATCATAATAAATACCGCCAGGGGGCCGGTGATCGACGAGGGGGCCCTCTCCGATGCCCTCAGAGAGAGGCGGATCCACGGCGCGGGACTGGATGTGTACGAGGAGGAGCCGAAGGTGCATCCGGGATTGATGGACCTCGACAATGTGGTCCTCCTGCCGCACCTCGGCTCCGCCACGGAGGGGACCAGGATCAATATGGCGAAGCTCGCATGTGAAGGTGTGATCGACGTTCTCTCGGGAAGGCGCCCCAAACACTGCGTCAACCCCAAAGTTCTGGAGGATGGATGATATGGGGACAATATCCAAGTTCGAGGTAAGGGAGTGCGACCTGGCGGGGAGGATCGGAAAGTTCACGGTCAGGGGGAAGACCATCGAGACCCCGAACCTGATGCCCGTGGTGAACCCCAACATCACAAGCGGGGAGAACGCAGTGACCCCTATGGAGCTGAAGGAGACCTTCGGCCACGACATAATAATCACCAATTCATACATCATCCGCAGGGGAGATATATTGAGGGAGCGAGCACTGGATGAAGGGCTGCACAAACTGCTCGATTACGACGGCGTGATAATGACCGATTCCGGGACCTTCCAGTCGTACATGTACGGGTCCGGAAAAGGTAGGGAGGTGAACGTCACCCCTCTGGAGATAGTCGCGTTCCAGAGGGATATCGGCTCCGATATCGGAACGATACTGGATAAGTTCACGATCCCCTCCTCCACGTGGGAGGAGGCAAAACAGGACCTTGAGATCACGCTTGATCGCGGGGCCAGGTCCCTGGATGTGATGGGAGATATGGAGCTGGCGATCCCGATCCAGGGCGGCGTCCACATGGACCTCCGGGAGCTGTCCGGCCGTTCGGTGAGGGAGATGGGGTCCGCGTACTCCCCCATCGGTGGGGTGGTGCCCCTGATGGAATCGTATAGATATTCCGACCTCGTAGATGTCATTGTGGCCGGGAAAAGGGGGCTGGGACCGTCTATACCCACGCATCTCTTCGGTGCGGGGCACCCAATGATACTACCGCTGGCCGCTGCACTTGGCTGCGACCTCTTCGACTCCGCATCATATGCCAAGTTCGCGCAGGATGGAAGGTACATGACCCGATACAGGACAAGGCATCTTCGGGAGATGGATTCCTTTCCATGCTCATGTCCGGTGTGTTCCAGATACGACCCCTCTGACCTGAAGGATATGGCCGAGCCGAAGAGGGCCGGACTCCTCTCGAGGCACAACCTCTGGTCCCTGAGGGAGATAATGAACGCTATAAGGATATCGCTGAAGGAGGGCACCATCTGGGAGATGGTGGAGAGGTCCGCCCTGTATCATCCCGCCATGTACTCTGCGGTGAGGAGGCTGGAGCAGCACAAGGGGCATCTCGAGGAGTCAGCCCCCAGAAGCACAAGGAGGTTCATGTGCTCTGACCTGGCCCTCTCCCGCTGCCGCCCGGAATTTCAGCGGTTCACAGACGACATTGGGTCCAATTATCGAACGGTGGACCACCGGAGGACCCTGATCCTGACGGATTGGGGGAGGACGCATTCCAAAAAGGTGGAGGAGGTGCTGAACAGGGCATCATCGTCTGGCGATCGGGTGGTGATCAGAACCCCACTGGGCCCGGCGCCCTATGATATCGAGGACATGTATCCCATATCCCAGTCCGTATTCCCTCAGCCCGAATCGCTGACCGACGAGGTGATGGAGGGCATCATCTCCTCCATGGAACCCATGATACGGGGATCACAGGGCGAGGTGGTCCACTGGACGGGCGTCGAGGACCCACCCCGGATCGAAGGGGCGGGGGATGATGCGTCTTTCCTGGCCCTCAAGGTCGCCAATATCGCCAGGATGCAGTTCGGCATTATCGGGGGGAAAGGGGCCGACGAGATCCTCTTCGGAAGCTGGGACACGGCCAGCGAGCTGGCATCCAGGCTGATCATCAAGAGGTCCAGAAGGACAGGGAAGATAAGGAACGTATTGGTCCCGGGACCTAACGGAGAGGAGATCCATCTGCTCTCGCTCAGGGCGGAGGATGGGATGTTCACCCTCAAGATCGAGGGGGCCAGGAGGCTGCATGGCGTCGGAACGAGGTGGAGGGTGGTGGTGGAAGAGGGGACGGGAGAGTACAACGCGCAGGGTTACAACGTCTTCTGCAAGTTCGTCCGGTCTGCCGATGAGAACATCAGGCCCGGAGATGAGGTTCTGGTCGTGGGGGAGAACGGCGTGCTATTCGCGGTAGGAAAAGCCACGGCATCCTCAAGGTTGATGCT
>CBDVER010000340.1:0-2651 GCA_965373055.1 uncultured Thermoplasmata archaeon | reverse complement strand
TAAGGATTCGAAAAACGATTCGCTCAGGAACATTGCCATAATAGCCCATGTTGACCATGGAAAAACGACCCTGGTGGACGCCATGTTCCGCCAGAGCGGCACCTTCAGGGAAGGGCAGGAAACCGAAGAGAGGCTTATGGACAACATGGAGCTCGAACGGGAGCGGGGTATCACCATTGCCGCTAAAAACTGCTCGGTTCGATGGAAGGGAAAGAAGATCAACATCCTGGATACCCCCGGTCATGCCGATTTCGGGGGTGAGGTGGAACGGGCCCTGTCCATGGTTGACGGCGTCATTCTCCTTGTGGACGCTTCGGAAGGCCCCCTCCCGCAGACTAGATTCGTCCTGAACAAGGCCCTCAGAGCCGGACTGAGGATCATCGTTGTAATCAACAAGATCGACCGACAGGACGCCCGGCCTGAGCAGGTGTTGAATGATATCTACGAGCTGTTCCTGGACCTCGATGCCCTGGAGGAACAGCTGGAGTTCCCCATACTTTATGCAAACGGCAGGGCCGGGGTGGTCAATACTGCCTTCGATGAGGAGGGAGAGAACCTGCATGTCCTCTTTGATACCATCCTGAAGGAGATCCCCGCCCCTGCCTACAGCAAGGCCGATCCCTTTCAGATGCTCGTGGCGGATCTGTCTTACTCCGATTACCTGGGCCGTCTGGCTATCGGAAAGGTAATCAATGGCAGCGCGCGTTCAAAGGATCACCTGATATGCATCGGAGAGGATGGAAACCACAGGCCCCTGAGCATCTCCAAGCTGCAGACTTATGACGGGCCCGCCCTCAAAGAGACGGACAGTGCGGAACCCGGCGATATTGTTGTTCTTTCCGGTATCGATGAAGTTCATATAGGCGATACCATCTGCACAAGGGAATATCCCAAAGCCCTCAAGCGGATCAGTGTGGACGAGCCAACGGTGTCCATAAGGTTTATCGCCAATACCTCTCCGCTCTCCGGAAAAGAGGGCAAGTACGTACAGTCCAGCAAGATCTGGGAGCGCCTCAAAAAGGAATCCCTCAAGAATGTCTCCATAAAGGTGGAGCAGGCGGAGGATGGGGAGGGTTTCATAGTCAAGGGAAGGGGTGAGTTTCAGATGGTTATTCTCATTGAGACGATGCGAAGGGAGGGCTTCGAGATCTGTGTGGGCCGTCCGGAGGTTATCTACCACTATGAGAACGGAAATAAGTTCGAGCCTGTGGAACATCTTTCGGTAGAATGCGAGGAGAGCTTCACCGGGATTGTGACTGAAAAGCTCTCGAGGAGGAAGGGAAGGATGCTGGCCTATGTGAATCATGAGGGCGGTCGGGTGAGGCTCGAGTTCAGCCTTCCTTCCAGAGCCCTCATCGGCTACAGGGACGAATTCCTGACGGACACAAAGGGTACCGGGATGCTCAACTCTTATTTTACAGGATACGAGGAGTACAGGGGGGATTTCCTGAACAGGTTCTCCGGTTCACTGGTAGCCGACAGGAGCGGGGTGGGAGTTCCATACGCCCTCTTCAACCTCGAACCGAGGGGTCAGCACTTTATTGTTCCGGGAGATCCTGTGTACGAAGGAATGATCATAGGGGAGCATAACCGGGAGGATGACCTCAATGTGAATCCCTGCAAGACGAAGAAGCTGTCAAATATGCGAGCCGCCGGAAAGGATGATGCCGTCACCCTCACACCCGCACTTCCGATGAACCTGGAACGGGCCATCCAGTTCATAAGGGATGATGAGATGGTGGAGGTCACCCCCTCGTCCATACGGCTGCGAAAGAGCGTTCTGTCAGCCCAGAAGAGAAAGGTCCAGAGCAGGCGGCAGGGGAGGGACTCGAGCTGATTGAGCGGCTATGAGCTCAATATCACTATTGCCTTTTTTGAAGATGATTTGCATTATATAATAGCTAAGGACAATGCAATAAAATATATAATAACAAGAAATATAAAAAATCTATAGAACAATCAATTGGAGTAGACGCCTTCTTGGCTTCGAGTACAAATGCACAAACCAAATATATTGATGATAACGTGTCATGACATCGGCCAGCATTTAGGATGCTATGGTTTAAAGACCGTTCAAACTAGAAATCTCGACAGGCTGGCATCCAGGGGTGTGCGTTTCGAGAACTTCTATTCCACCTCTGCAGTCTGCTCTCCAGCCAGAGGAAGCCTTCATACCGGCAGATACCCCCAGTCCAACGGCCTTATGGGGCTTACCCACGCCCCGTGGTGGTGGAAGCTCAACGAAGGGGAACGCCATACGGCTGCGATTCTCAAGGGCTTTGGGTATGAGACCTATCTGATCGGTTTTAATCATATCGAGCATAATGCCCACAGACTCGGATACGACAAGGTCCTTTCAATAAAACGAAACGCTTCCGAGACAGTCCAAGAAACCCGAAACTTAATTCGAAATGCTCAATCAATGGAACAACCTTTCTTCGTAAAAGTTGGGTTTACCGAAGTCCACCGTCCTTTCGGAAACGGCACGGATATAACAAAGGGAGTCTTCATTCCTCAATGGATGAAGGGCTCTCAGGATGTGAAAGATGATCTATCGGCATTTCAGGCCACTATCAAGTATTTTGACGAATTAGTTGGTGAAATCCTGGACTGTTTGGAGAAAAACACCATTGCTTATAACACGATGGTAA
>CBDVER010000339.1:0-2654 GCA_965373055.1 uncultured Thermoplasmata archaeon | reverse complement strand
CATTTTCTGAAGCATTGATAATCGTCGAGAAGAAAATGGTGCGGATGCCGGGATCTTCGCCTCGGAGATTATCATCTTGTATAAATGGCGAGGCGAAGGTGTGGAAAAAACCGTTGATAATAACCTGTAAACAGTTTTTTCCAACAGGCATTCAATGCCGGGATTTGATCTTGGGAAAATCGTAGATTTTCCCGACCTGCAAAATTCGTGATATGATATCACAAATTTTTCAGGACCAAGGTTCAAATCCCGAAATCCGGCACGGGATCCTATTTCAGATTAATCTCTGCTGAGAGTCAATAGGATAAAGTGCGGATGCCGGGATTTGAACCCGGGCAAGTAGCTTGGGAAGCTACGGTCCTACCGAGCTAGACCACATCCGCATCTCCTGGGAACCACCGAATGTAAGATTGGTAATTATAATCTTCTAAAGGCCGTCTTTCTTGGCCTTCGCCTTGAGCCTTTTCAACCTCTGCTTGGAGTTGAAACCGGTGGCCCTCTCGAGAAACGCATTCCTCTTCCTCATGGTCCCGAGAACCTCATCGTCGGGAACTTTTACCGTTACGATCTCCATTGTCAGAGAGGATTTGGTGGAAAGCTTGGTCCTGATGGGCTGCATGGCCCCATATCTGGAGACGAACCAATCCCCATCCTTCTCCACGTTTCCGAAGATATCCTTCATGAGCTCTCCAAGCTTCTCCCCCTCGATATTGGAACCGAGGCCCCTTTTGACGTCCATTTCCTCCAATGTGATCCCTCGAACGATTATCACGGGACTTGTTCAAAAGGTTTTTCGTTGAACTATCAGTCCCTGATGCCATCTTCCACAACCGTGAAGACCGCCTCACCCTCGGGAAGGTTGGGAGAGTCGATCAATCTGGCGATGCGACGGCTCCCCTTGGATTTCCTCAGGTATATCCTGAATGTGGAGGTGTGGCCGATGATGTGCCCGCCGATGGCCCTTGTGGGGTCCCCGAAGAACGCATCAGGTTTGGTGGAGACCTGATTGGTAACGGCGATCACGCAGCCGTTGATCTCTCCGAACTGCAGTAGCGCATGCATGTGCTTGTTCAGCTTCTGCTGTCTATCTGCCAGGGCCCCCCTTCCGATGTACTCGGCCCTGAAATGTGCCGTGAGCGAGTCGACCACGAGAAGTTTTATCCTGTGCTCCTTGGCGACCTCTTTCGCCTTGTCCACAAGAAGCATCTGATGGTGGGAGTTGTAGGCCCTTGCTACGTGAATGTTCTTGAGAACCTCATCGGGGTCCATATCCTGTCCAAGGGTCATCTGGATTATCCTCTCGGGGCGGAAGGTATTCTCGGTATCTATATACGCGACGTGGCCGCCAAGGCCCCCCTCCTCCTCGGACCTCTGGACGTTCACGCAGAGCTGATGAATGATCTGGGTCTTGCCGGAGCCGAACTCGCCGTAGAACTCGGTAATGCTATTGGTCTCCAGGCCGCTTCCAAGCAGATCGTCCAGGGCCCTGGACGACGTGGTCAGCTTTGCGACGTTCCTTCTCCTCTCAAGGACCTGGTCTCCGGTCTCGAACCCACCGATATTGGCCATCTTCCTGGCCGCCACGATGATCTTCTTGGCCACCGCCTCCCCGATATCCGCCACCTCTGCCAGGGTGGTATGGGACTCCACCGCTATCGTCATTATATCATCATACCCCGATTCCTTCAACTTCTCGGCCGTTGCGGGTCCGACCCCGGGAAGCTCTTCCACCGTTAATTCCTCAGACATTATACCACCTAGATCAGGCTGACAGCTTCTTCTTCTCTTATTAAGGTTGAGAGTGAGAGGGAGGGGGATGCGAATGTTTCATCAGTTTCCATCAAGGAACTCCTCGACAAGGGGCAGGTAATCCTGATGTTTGATGGTTATGGTATTGGAGGGAGAGTACAGATTGATGTACGGTTCTTTCCTCCATGTACAGAACTCCTTGATCAGCTTCGTGTACATCTCCTTGCCCTCCGCGTATTTCTCGAAATCCATGAAGAGGGATAGAGAGGCCCCCTCCGTGTTCCCGTATACGGAGAAAAAGCTGGGGAGGTGAAGTTTTGAGGATTGAGGTGCCTCCCCGGACTCGCTATCCTTCCTGGTATATTCCATATCCACCATTGTGAGGATATTGAAACCAAGCTGTGTGTAATCGATCACCCTGGTCTTCTTGATCACTCCCAGTTCCAGAAGCTCCTTTCTGTGCCTTGCTACCGCCTGTCTCGTCGTGTTGAGTAGGTCCGCGATCTTGTTATCGGGCATGTCGGGGTTCTCCAGTATGCCGCGGAGGATCACCTTCTCCTTGTTGGATAGATGATGGATCTTCTCCCTTGCCTTCTCGAGGGAGGCCACCTCCCCACCTTTCTCGGGGACGGGATCGATATTGAATGCCCTCTCCAGCACGGCCGTGTAGTCGAAGTTCTTGTTTATGATGGAGGTGGAGAGGGGGTACAGGGATCGATGAGGGTTCTCACCGTCATATATCCCCATCTCCCTCAGTTCGACCTCCTGGTTGAGCTCCGTGACCTTGTACTGGGTGTAGTTCTTGTAAAGAGAAAGAAAGAAGATGGTATCCCCGAATATCATGGCCGTGTAGGTATTGGGATATTTCTCGAAGATCTTGATCAGGGCATCAGCATCCTCGCTGG
>CBDVER010000338.1:0-2677 GCA_965373055.1 uncultured Thermoplasmata archaeon | reverse complement strand
GATGAGATAACCGCAATAGAGAGTTTCCTGGCAAGGGGCGGACATGCGATCATCGCCGATGACTTCGGCAACGCGAATCAACTCGCAAAAGATTTCGGTGTGACCTTCTACGGTGGACAGTTCTACGATGAGTCCTTCGATACCAACGCCAATTACACCATTGTTCGGGCCCATATGGGCTCGGATATATACGATAAGGACGGGGTAAAGGTCTGGACAAAGGACCATCCCTACGGGGATGGCGTGTGGGATGATGATCAGGATGCAGACGGTAAGATCGATGAGGATGATAACACCGGGAGCTCCAGAAATTACGATGATGATAGGGACAATGCCCGCCTCAACAAGGACCTGAGGGATAACGACAACGATGGAGTTGTGGATAACCCAACAGAGGATGAGGGCATTGATGAGGACCCGATAGATGACGATGTCGTATTCCGAACTGGCGGTGATGCCGATATCCTGTGGAACGGACATAGGAGCATTGACCTCGAGTGGCTTGACGGCAAGTCAAATGATGATGATAACGGAGACGGTGAGATCGATCGGTTGGACATAATAGATGAGGACCTTCAAACCTATGAGTTGATCACCTACAAGCCAACAGGATTGTCCTCCTCGGTGAATCCCTGGATCTGGGCGTATGGCTCATCCATGTCATTTAGTGATATGAACACCGACGGGATGCTTTCCATACCTTCCATTGAAGCGCTCAAAGGTGAAAACGCCGATGAGGTCTCCTCCATAGGAAATGAGATCCAGATATGTGTGGAGATACCCGTTGCCGACGACGGCTCGGGAGCGGTGGATATCATCTCAGGGGAATCCATGGAGACGATCAGAGAGATATCCAATGATCCAAAGAAATATCGGGTCAGGGAATTGAACCAGGATGCTGACAAGGTGATCACCGAGCTAGGATCCATCGTATTCATATCGGACCCCTCGATGTTTATGAAGGACCTTTACGAATTGAACCACATCTCATACGATGTCAACCTTCCCTGGGATCCCATCGGCAATGGCGAGGATGATGACGGAGACGGCCTGATCGATGAGGATCGGGAGATCCTCAGGGAGACCGGGGATATCTCCGAAAGGGATGCAGAGGATCTGAACGATCTAATGGATAATACCCCCGATTTCTGGTCAAGGGAAGAGGTCGCTCATCCCTGGTTGGATGATGACATGGAGGGCAAGCCCAAGTATGATTATGACAATCAACAGTTCCTCCTTGATCTGGTCAGACATCTTTGCCCTGCGAAACAGGGAGAGACCAACCTCATCCTGATCGATGAGAGCAGGCATGTAGAACCAGGTCATCTCCTAAAGCCCATATATGGTGTGATGGAGGTTACAGGATATCTTACCTCATCCCCTTACTATGCATATCCGATAATAGTCGAGATCGGATTCCTGATGATCTTCACCGCTCTGCTGGTCAAGGATAAGGAGAGCTGGGCGCACAGGTTTGACATATCTGTCCTCTCTCCAAGAAAGCAGATGCCCAGCGACATCAGTTTGCAGACCGTGAAATTGCGTCTGGCAACCAGGGAGAAGATACGCCTCAAGCGGGGCTTGAGCCCGGAGGAGTTCTCCTCACTCAATGAATCAACCATCATGGCCACTATTAAAGATCCAGAGCTGATTGAATTGATCCAGAACAAGGATCGTACCTATTCAGCCCAGGAGATAAAGAGATTAATGGATAAAATTAAGAAGATCCAAGCAATATAATGGATAAAAATAGGTGATGAGATATGACACCGGATGGAACCCAACCCATGCCACAGGCACGACTGCCTTCAGGAGGAGGAGCTGTAGCGCCCCCAAAAGGGCCTGCACCAAAAGGAGCACCTGCACCTGCAGCAAAGCCTCCCGCTGCTCCTGGAGCTAAGAGAACAACGACATCACCCGAAGTGCAGAGGGCGATCAAAGGTGTATCAGCCACCTCTTTCGCCCTAATCGCCGAGGTTGAGAAAGCTATCATAGGTAAGAGGAACGTACTGGAGCATGTTCTCCTGTCGATCCTGGCCGATGGTCATATCCTCTTTGAGGATTTCCCGGGTACTGCAAAGTCCCTGATGGTTATGACCTTCGCCGATACCCTTGGATGCAAATACAGGCGTATTCAGTTTACTCCTGATCTGCTTCCTTCGGATATTACCGGGACCTATATCTATGATGAGAAAGACAACGAGTTCAAATTCAGACCAGGTCCGATATTCGCAAATATCATCCTGGCTGATGAGATCAATAGGGCACCTCCAAAGACCCAGGCATCCATGCTTGAGGCCATGCAGGAGAGACAAGTGTCCATTGAGGGTGTAACCCACAGGCTGCCCAAGCCCTTCCTCGTAATGGCAACACAGAACCCCATTGAACAGGAAGGTACCTATCCTCTACCTGAGGCACAGGTGGATAGGTTCATGCAGAAGATGTCTATGGGATATCCCTCAAGAGAGGATGAGAGGGAGATCCTGATAAGGAGGATGATGAGGGGGAAGGACCAGGTTGATGTGAACACCATTACATCCCCCGAGAAGATCATCGCAATGCAGCAGGTTGTAGAGAAGGTTCACATGGACCCTGCACTCCTGACATACATCGTCGAGATAGTATACCGAACCAGGGAAGATCCCAGGGTGGTAGTAGGTGCATCCCCGAGAGGTTC
>CBDVER010000337.1:0-2690 GCA_965373055.1 uncultured Thermoplasmata archaeon | reverse complement strand
TCCAAGCTCGATCACACCTCTTACGTGGTTCATCCTCGTCGTCGTCCTGAACAACACAGGTTCCTCGAACTTCTCGGAGATGTCGAAGGCGTACCTCATCATCTGCCTCGCCTCCTCCGGGTTGGACGGCTCCACCATGGGAACTCCCGACATCTTGGCGAAGTATCTGTTGTCCTGCTCGTTCTGCGAGGAGTGGCACTGTGGGTCGTCAGCTGAAAGCACGACATATCCCCCTCTGACCCCTGTGTAGGCCATGGTCATGAAGGCATCCGAGGCGACGTTCAAACCAACGTGCTTCATGAAGGAGAACGCCCTCACGCCCGCCACGGCCGCAGCCCCAGCTATCTCGAAGGCGACCTTCTCATTGGCGGAGAACTCGAAATATATCCCAGCATCCTTGGACATCATGTGGAGGGTATTTCCTATCTCGGACGACGGGGTGCCGGGATAGGTTGCAGCCACCCTGCATCCCGCCTCAACGGCACCTCTGACTATCGCCTCGTTGCCAAGGAGTATCATCTTCTTTCCAGGTTCATCTGTCAGTAGCTCGTGCATTCCTTTCACCTTTCCATTTGAAATTAACTTTGCGCGCGATTGTCGATCAAAGGCCCGGTTCGAAACGGTCAGGCCTTCTTTTGAGGAAACTCCTCAAGGTGGAGGAGGTTCTCGTAGGCAGAATCAAGGCCCGCCTCGACCTCCGCGATGAGGTCGTCAGGCATGTGTCTGAACCTGCCCTGTTTCATGAGATAATCCTTGAGCGGGGTCTTCTTGGGCTTCATCGTGACCTTGTACACCCCGTTCTCTATCTCGAAGAGGTTGAACGCCCTGGAGGATAGGGCCTCCTTGGTGATGCTAACGGTGAGGGCTGGGTCCATCTTCCATCCTGTGGGGCATGGGGAGAAGATCTGCATGAATTTGGTCCCCTTGATGGAGAGCGCCTTCTTCACCTTCTTGATGATATCCTCCGGGTAGCCCGTGGTCGCTGTGGCGATGTAGGGGATGCCGTGGGCCGCCATGATCGCGGTCATGTTCTTCTTGGGGGATTTCTCCCACTCCTGTGTAATGCCCACGGGCGTCGTGGTAGTCCATGTCCCAAGAGGAGTGGATCCGGACCTCTGTATCCCGGTGTTCATGTAGGCCTCGTTGTCGTACATGATGTAAAGGACGTTGTCTCCCCTGTCGGCAGTTCCCGACAGTGCCTGGATCCCGATATCGGCGGTGCCGCCGTCCCCGGCGAAGCCTATGACGTTTATATCCTCCTGACCCAGGGCGTCAAGTGCCGCCCTTATGCCCGATATGGATGCTCCTGTGGTCTCGAATGGAGTGTAGAGCTCGGGTACCTGAAGACAGGTGTTCGGCCATACGCCTGGCATGACCGCCCAACAGCAGGCGGGTATGGATAAGATCGTCCTCCTGCCCGCAGCTTTCAATACGTATCTCATGGCCTGCGTGGCCCCGCATCCGAGACATCCCATGTGTCCGGGGGACATCAGCTCTTCCTCGGGTATAGTGAGTTTTGCCATCATAATCACCTCCTACATCTCCTCCTTTGGCGTCTTTCCATCGAGCAGCCCCCACCAGTGGATCTCGCCTTCGTCGCCGTAGCCGTTCTCCTGGACCTTCTCGAGGTCGTCAAACAGCGATCTGATGTGCCTGGGGACGACGTCCCTGCCCCCAACGCCGATAACGTAGTTCTTGGTGAATGGTTGGCTCGCATGATTGTACAGCTGGGCGTTCACCTCGTTGTAGAGGGGCCCTCCCTGTCCGAAGGTGTAGGTCCTGTCCATGACGCCGATCGCCTTGACCCTGTCTGCCAGATATCTTATCTCATCCACAGGGAAAGGTCTCAGGATCCTTAGCCTGGCGATGCCCACCTTCCTTCCCTCGTTCCTCATGTCATCGACAACGTCCTTGGCGGTTGACATCATCGTCCCCGCTCCGAACAGGATGAGCTCGGCATCCTCACAGCGGTACATATCCATCATTCCGCCGTATGACCTGCCGGTGAGCCCCTCCCACTCCTTGTCGACCTTTTTGATAAGGTCCCTGGCCATGTCCATGGACCTTGCCATCTTGGCCCTGAACTCCATGTACTGCGGGGGCATGACAAGCGATCCGAAACCCTTGGGGTCGTCAACATCCAGCTTCTCCCTGGGATTGAAAGGGGGAAGGAAATCGTCCACCATCTTCTGGTCCGGAACATCCACCGGCTCCGAGGTGTGGGATAGGAAGAACGCGTCCTGGTTGATGAGGGCGGGAAGCATTATGTCAGGGTGCTCTGCGACCTTGTGCGCCATTATGACGGTATCAAGTATCTCCTGGTTGTTCTCGCACCAGAACTGAATGATGCCGGTGTCCCTCTGGGCCATCGCGTCCTGGTGGTCGGCCCATACGGACCACGGTGGGCCCATGGCCCTGTTGACGTTCACAATAACGACCGGTGTTCTTGCGCCTGCGGCCCATATAAGCACCTCGTGCATAAGGGCAAGTCCGTGAGACGATGTGGCGGTGAACGCCCTTGCCCCCGTATTGCAGGCTGCGACAGCAGCTGCCATTGCTGAGTGCTCCGATTCCACCTTCACGAACTTCGTCTCCATCCGCCCCTCGGATATAAGGTCCGCTATCCTCTCCACGATAGTGGTCTGCGGTGTGATGGGGTACGCCGGGATGACCTGCGCCCTTGCAAGCAT
>CBDVER010000336.1:0-2691 GCA_965373055.1 uncultured Thermoplasmata archaeon | reverse complement strand
CAGCGACAAATGGGTGGCCCTCATCATCAATGGTCAGCATGTGGGATGACCCTATGGCGGATCAGGATAAAAGAATTGGCCCGAACTATCCTCTATTGGTTCTTCCGGAGCAGCTCCAAAACGTCCGGGAGGTCTATCCCCAGCTCCCTCGCCTTCTCGATCGTCACCACGCCGTCATTGGTCCAGCCCCGCCTCCTGTACACGGCGTCCTTCAAACGCTCGTATCGGTCCTCCCGATACTTTCTGAGGGCCGCCATCCTTTCGGCAAGGGAGATCTTCGAAGGGTCGAGTCCAACCTCCTCTTTCAGCTGGTTATCATATCTCTCCTCTCTCGATAGATACTCCTCCTCCGTGACCGGGCCGACGGACCTGTACGGGATGTCGTCGTGGACCCGCCTTCCAAAGCCCATCTTCAGGTTGAATATCCTCTGAAAATTGTAGACGGACTCGGATATCCTTATCAGGTCATCGGGGCCAACCATGTTCCCGGTGACCGCGGAGTAGTAGTCCGCATACCATTTGACGTGCTTCATAACCTTGGCAGGCTCCTCCATCCCCTTGTTGTCCTCCGGGACGATATCGTTCCAGGGAAGCTTGCAGAGGCCGCAGAGGCTGAACCAGGTCCTGAACATCGGGAACCAGTGAAGCGCTTCCGCCTTCTGTTCAAAGGTGGGCATGAAATTATGCACCATGTCCAGGAATATCAGCCAGGCCTCATCGTGCTGTGGGCCTTTCAGGGCAAGGCCGTATCCCCCCTGCTGGGCGAGGGACTCCTTGGTCATGTACTCGGAATACTCCAGGCCCTTGGCCTCCATACCTATGTCGTTCATGAACTCCAGGTCGGCGCCGAACTCCTCGTGGAATATCCTCTTCATGTTCCTGATGCCCTTTCCCAGAATGGCCCCGAACCCCTCGCCCCTTGCCATCTGATGGAGGATCTCCAGGGATGCCTCCCTGTTGCCGAAGTTGAGCTCAAGGCCGCCAGTGTTCTCCTTGTTGATCAGGCCGTTCTCGTAGCACTCCATCACGAAGGCTATTGAGGTCCCCACCGAGATCGTGTCCAGTCCGTACGTATCGCACCAGTAGTTCATCTCAATGATATGGTCCGGGTCGAATATCCCACAGTTGGACCCGCACCCCGCGATGGTCTCGTACTCTGGTCCGTCCACCCACACCCTCTCCCCTTTCGACGGGCCTGAGGTCAGGAGGAAATCCTTCACGCCATGGGCGCAGGCCACCGTACAGCCTATCCAGCACCCGTCGAACCCCTCGTCGAACCGCTTCCGGTATGCCTCCCTTCCCATGACCTCCGTGTCACAGCCGATATCCTTCCCCGTCCCGAACTTGTAGTTGCACGTGGGCAGTAGATCGTAATCGTCCATGATCGTGGTCAGGTGGGCCGTTCCAACCCTCGCCATCTCATTCTGTTTGGGGTCCAGGGCAACTATCTCACCGGAATGGGACCTGGCAACCTCCATCAACGCCTTCTTGTCGGCGGGCCTGTTGGAGTTGATCGATACCGTCGGACATCTGGCGACGATCGCCTTGATCCCCTTATCGGCAAAGACCGTGCCCATGCCGCCCCTGCCCGCCTGTTTCAGCCTGAATATACCCCTCCTCTGATCGTACCAGGAGAAGTTCAGACACCCCATCATCACCTTTCCAGCGGCGGTGCCCGCACAGACAACGGACACCTTACCAGGCTCACCTTTTCCTATCTTCTCATGATAATATCTGGTTATCTCGTACGCCTCATCCGATAGGTCCAGCGGGGCTTTTTCCAGCCACACTTTCCCATCTATCCCGTCGATGACAAGGACGACAGGTTGGCCGCTCTTACCCTGTATCTCCAGGGCATCGAAACCTGCGAACTTGAGGTAGGGCCCGAAATACCCTCCAACATTGCTGTCCATTATCGACCCGGTGAGTGGAGAGATGGATACCACGATGGATTTTCCCGACCCGGGATAGACCGGAGTGCCGCCCAGGGGGCCGGAGGATATGACTATCTCGTTCTCCCCGGAATCCCATTTCGTCTCTCCTGTAACCGCCTGCCAGAGAAGATAAAGGTCGAAACCCTTTCCCCCGATGAACTTCTCCTTCATCAGCCGGGTTACCTCCTTGATCTCGAAGGTATTGTTTGAAAGGTCCACTTTCAGCGTTTCACCGCTGTAGCCCTTTGAGACCGGTTTTCGTTCATAATCCATTGTGCCGATGATATCCGTGGGGTCGCTCATTTCTGACATCCTCCTGTTTAGGCGGTGGGCGATGATGTACAACCTATATAATCAATATTTCGAAATGCTCGATAGGCCATATTGCCCCTTTCCAATGCGACAGAAACCCCTTCCCCCCTGAACATTCCAACAACTGTACTACATCATTTAAATATACAACAGATGGATTTGAACGCGATGAAAGATATTAGAACAGGGGTTATCAAGACCCTTTTACTCCTTTCAACCTCACTGATCCTCCTCTCATTTCTCATCGTGATACCAGGGGAGGCGGCGGAGTGGAACGAGGGCACGGTTACGATAGAACCTGACGCCAATGACCCCCTGTTCAACGGGTTTCCCAAGCATATCGAAAGGCCCGGGAGCACGTCATATTTCACCTTTCATTTCCACAATACAGACGCCATGGAACAGACGCTTATGATAACCATTGCAGACGGCCCCGATGGATGGC
>CBDVER010000335.1:0-2717 GCA_965373055.1 uncultured Thermoplasmata archaeon | reverse complement strand
GCACGTTCAGATAACAGGCGGGTATACGGCTCCGCCCCCTTCGGGTGCTCCGACCCAAATTGTTCCTCAACCAACAAGTTACTTCTATCTGGAACAACATCTCATAGCCGCGCCCGTTATCTGAAATGTTGAAACCTGCCAAGAGACTTCATATAATCCCTATTCCATTTTTACCATAAGGTATTACAATGCTCGTAAAGTTCGAGATCTACAAAGATGGGGAATACTGGTGTGCGAGAGGCATCAGGGATGAGATATTCATCCAGGGAAAGACCTTAGATGATCTTATTCAGAATATGCAAGAAGCTGTTGAACTCCATTTTGAGGAAGAGATAGAACGGGGAGAAGAGGTAAGGATAATATCAATATCCGATTTTGAGGTGGGTTCAATTGCAAAAGTTACCAGTGGTTAGTGGAAGCAACTGATCAAGCTCCTATCAAAGATCGGTTATTCAGCGGTCAGACAGAAGGGGAGTCATGTCAGATTGGTGAATAAAACTCCTGTGGGGGATCATAAGATAACCAACCTTTACACGATGAGATCGCAAAAGGAACGCTTAATGATATTCTTTCAAGCGTTTCGCTTTGGAATGGGATTCCCAAAGAAGATCTGAAGAAAAGGTTGAAATAAACCGATTGGCAGGTTTTGGACTATGCTAATTTCAGTCGCAACCTTCGTTACACTCAGGTCAGATAACACACGGCTATACGGCTCGCTCGTTGTCAAAGGTCCTTTCCCATATAAGGGCCCACCCTCTCGTATCCGAGCTTCCTGTAATACTCCCTGACCCCAACCCCCGCAGTAACGAGGACCCTCTCCAACCCCCACTCCTCCCTAGATATCCTCTCCGCCTCCGCTATCAGCTTCCTACCGTATCCCTGGTGCTGCCACTCTCCATCAGACGCTCTCCCGATGGGTACCATCGCTCCGAAGACCTTAACCTCCCTTATCAAAGCCGTCCCCCTCTCCGTATCCACCTCCGGCCTGTGCGCATCTGATGATGGGTTCCTCAAGCGTATATATCCGATGAGGATATCTTCCTTCGGGACCTCCTATGATAGAAATACCTCCCGTCCCCCAGAGGCATCATATTCCCTCCTAACAAGTTCGATATCTTCCTTATCAAAACCATCATCCTCTCCTCTCACGCTGTGGCCGATCTCCCTGCATCTTATACATCTGCACCGTCCCCCCATGGCCTCCAGCTCTTTCCACGCAAGCTGTCTGAGGTTGCTCTTCTTCACCCCGGCCTCGACCAGGGGGCTGGGAATATCCCTCTGGACCCTTGAGATCCTAACCCACGGAGGAACCATCTCCTTTATCCTCGCCACGACCCTGGCCGCCTCCTCCGTCGACAGAGGCTCATATTCGCCCCTCTTCCACATGTCATACAGCTCCGTCCCCTCGATGACGAGGGTGGGGTAGATCTTGATCTTGTCCGGCATGAAGCGATCGTCGTTGAATATCCTCTCAGCGGTACTCACGTCCATATCCGGATCGGATCCAGGTATGCCAGGCATTATGTGATAGCTCACCTTCAACCCCGCATCCTTCATGATCCGCGTGGACCTCACAGCATCCTCGACCGTATGTCCC
Organism: uncultured Thermoplasmata archaeon; assembly: GCA_965373055.1. Lineage (GTDB taxonomy): Archaea > Thermoplasmatota > Penumbrarchaeia > Penumbrarchaeales > Penumbrarchaeaceae > JAGLEG01. Next base: position 1,120 of record CBDVER010000335.1, on the reverse strand, counting down.
CTCTTGGATGTCTCAAGCGCCTCATCATAGGCCGACTGGAACCCGAGCTCAACGGAGGTTCCACCAAGCCTGAGCATCTCATCCACCTCGTTCTCAAAGCAGCGGTCGGGCCTGGTCTCGAAGGTGATGCCGATGCATCTGTGATCCGCCTTCTCGTTCACCGTCATGGCCCTATCGATGTCATCGGAAACGAACCCGTTCATCCCGTCGAGGCACCCCTTCACGAACCCCTCCTGATACTCAACATCCCTTGCGGTCAGGGTCCCGCCCATCAGGATGAGGTCTATCTTGTCGGTAGAGTGGCCTATGGATACCAGCTGCTCTATCCTGTTCACCACCTGCAGGTAGGGGTCATATCCGTTCTGGGCCCCCCTCATCGCAGCCGGCTCCCGCCCGGTGTACGACTGCGGTGTCGCCACATCCCTATTCGTCCCTCCTGGACAGAATATGCATCTCCCGTGGGGGCAGTCGTGGGGGGAGGTCATGGCTGCCACAACGGCCACTCCGGAGATGGTCCTGGAGGGTTTCTTGAGAAGCAGTGGAAGGAGGTCATTTTTCATCTCGGGATGGCTTTTTACAATATAATCGAGGATAACGGAATTCGTAGGTACCCTGTCAAGACCCGAGTCTCTGAGGGTCTTGATCTTCAGGTCCTGAAGCTCCTTTTTATTGGACACATCCCCCGAGATTAGCATCCTGGCTATCGATCTCACCACCCTCTCAAGCACCGGATCGTCCTCCCAGATGTCCGCTCTTTTTTGACCGCTGTTGTTCTCCATGTTACCTTTATCCTGCCTGGCCCTCCGCAGAAGCCTCAAATCTATTAAACTATCGGAAAGGGGCCGATGATCGGAGCCCGTATCCGAAAAAGTTAATGCACCTGTTCCTCTTCACCTGCCGAGGTGAAGATATGACGCTCCCCCTTCCGGACAACGAAGATATAAGGTATATCTACGAGAACATTGACACGCATACCGACTGGTTCAAGGACTCACTATGCATGATAGCATCGGAGAACCTCGTATCCCCCCTGACAAGGCAGCTTCAGGTGAGCGATTTCACGGACAGATACGCCGAGGGCCTACCCGGTAAAAGGTACTACAACGGGAATATCTACGTT
>CBDVER010000334.1:0-2721 GCA_965373055.1 uncultured Thermoplasmata archaeon | reverse complement strand
AGCAATCAACAACTATTCCGCATTTATTTATATCTTTATAAAGACCCTTCCTCCAGCTTCTTCCGGGCATAGTTCAACGGCCCACCCGCATCCCTTATCTCAAACATCTGCGGTGGTAGTTTGGGGAAGCTGAACTCCTTGCCTCCAACGGTGATCCTTCCCCCCTCAATGTCGATATCAACATCGTCCCTATCTTCGAAAGTATCAACTTTACCTGTGTCCCAGGTAGCGGTCCAATATCGCTCTCTTTTCTGGATCGAGCAGAATGGCCTTGGCGCAGTTGATCCTCTTCATCTCGGCATCGTCCACAGATGCCCCGTTTCCGATCATGTCGGGGTGATGAACAAGCGCAAGCTCACGGTAGCTCCTTGTGATCTCCTGAACCGTTGCGCTCTGCGGAACACCAAGGACCCTGTAGCAGTCCATATCCTTTCTCCTGGTTCCCACCTCAAAGTGGTCGAAGACCTCCTTGATCTTCTCGATCTCCACCTGGTTCTCCCTCGATTCGGATCTCGATCTCATTATTATCGCGATACCAATGGCAATGGCAACGATCAACAATATCATGGTGATAAGAAGAACCACCCAGAAATTGGAGCTTGACTCCTCATCCAGAGGCAGAATCATTGTTCGTTCCTGGGTTGAGATCACATTCCCCTGTGCATCCATAGCGTGGATGGAATAGTTGAACTGCTTTCCCAGCCACTTCTGCTGGAATTGAATGATATGATCAGTTCCATCTACCTCATAAGTGGTAATATTGAAGATATGCCCGTTCTCCCCGGTCAGTATCACCCAGGCGGTTCCCATTTCCCTGTTATCTTCACACGTGAAGTAGATGCTGATAGTGCCATCGGGCCCTATAACGGCCTCTTTGAATTCGATAATGGGGGGGGATCCATCCTGGACCTGAAGTTCCACTTTTATCACATTCTCGTTTCTATTTCTATCCCTGGCAATACCATACAAGGTTAGCTTGACAACATCCGAAGGGAGTTCGATCTCATAATGGGGACCCGGAAATAATGCGGAGATCTGAGCACTATCATCGTTGATGGAATACTTGAGTGTGGATTCCCAGACCTCCCAGTTATCCGTGGCATTCACCCAGACCCTGAAGATGCCGGAAGTGTATGGTATTCCATAGAAAAGCTCCAACTTTGGGGGTGTACCATCAACGATCGGAATGGTGTTATCGATGATCATCCAATTTCCATCCGGATCCGTAACGCCGGTTCGATAGTTCAGGGTAAATGCCCGGGCAGGGATGTTCTCAATTCTGATGTTTGTGAATATCCCGGATATATTGATCCTACCCCCATCATCATACCAGTACTCGAAGAAACCAGCCTTGATCCCCTCGTTATCGCTGATAGAGAAGAAACATACAAGGTCCTTTTCGGTTACTGGACTTCCGGTGGTCAGATCGATGATGACCGGTGGGACCGAATCGATCACCTCAAGCTCTTTTACAAGTACATTCTCGTTCCTGAGCTTATCCCAGATCGTCACGGTGTAGGTCATGGTATAGCTCGTCTCCGGGACGGGGACATCTATCTCCCAGATATCATCAAATGGTCCGGATCTCAGCGTCCTTTCCTCTCTTTCCCTCCCGGTATCCTTGTCGAAGATCGCCACCATTTCAATGGAATCCACCTCATAGTTATCGGAGATCCTGAACTTCATCCTGTAATCCATGTTGGACCTTGGAGGCTCCCCGGTGATATCCTCGATGGAGGGAGGCGTAGCATCGACCACTGATACGAAGTACCAATCCGAGACGTTCATCAGGTCATTGGTATCAGTAAAGATCAATCTAAACGTCACCCTGGTGGTGAGATCACCAACCGAGATGTTGAAGATCGGATAATAGATCATGGTGGATTCCGGAAGGGGATCAAGCCTTTCAATATCGGTCAACATGTTATCCAGGTAGTACTCAAGGTAGCATCCACTGACCCCGATATTATCCCAGATCCCAAAATAAATGGTGAAGTTCTCACCGGATCTGGCCTCCTCCTCCCACCAGGACCCGGAGATCCACGGAGGAATGACATCCTCAACCGTATAATTGAAGGAGAAATTCCCCATGTTACCATTGAAATCCGTGAGGTTGAAATGGAGGATCAGATAATCAGCTTCGCTGTCCACCTCGAACGAGAGGTTCAATAACCCCTCATCGCTGAAATTGAAGTCCTGAATATAATCGCTGGATTCATCTCCCCACTTGAATGAGTAACATCTCACCTCGATATCGATCTCCATCCCGTAGATGGTCCTGTCATCCTCAACAAGGAAGCTGGAATTGAAGGTCTTCCCCGTTTGGGGTCTCATTTTTGTAAGGTCCACTATTGTAGGAGGGGTGATATCGAGAGGGAGTATCTCCTTCACAAGGGGCCCCTCGTCTCCGGGACCGTGGGGAACATGTGTGTCACCGATCCCGTCTCCATCCATATCAAATCCCTCGTAATCGGACCAGTAGTTTCCAGAGATATAGGGACCGCCAACGATGTTGGTCTCCTCTAGCTTATTCCATCTGTTCCAGTGGATCTTATCAAGGTCCTGATCATAAAATTCAATATATGTAGTATTAAAATAATTATTCCATATATCAATATAAAAAACAGAGTGGAAATCTATTGCTTTATTATTATTAAAAAAGAAATTATTGATAATTTCACTATTTCGAACTTGAGTCAAGCTGATTGAACTATGTGAGAT
>CBDVER010000333.1:0-2731 GCA_965373055.1 uncultured Thermoplasmata archaeon | reverse complement strand
ATGTCCCTGGTCTTGGTGATGGAAATGTGCGGCTACATTACAGCAACATTTATATGTTAATGTAGCCGTACATTTGCTGTGAGCTTTACTGAACGTAAACGGAGGGGGACGTCCACCTATTACTACCGGGTCAGATCCTACCGTGAGGACGGCAAGGTCAAGAAGAGAAGAAAATACCTCGGGAAAGACCTTGATAAGCTTGAGCTCACACGATTGGAAAAGGAAGCTGACGGGGAGCTCAACGTTCTTCTTGGTCTTCTCCTCGAAGATGAGATCGAAGAACTGGAAGATATCAAAACCAGATACGCCTCTCAGCCGAAGGAGACCTGGAAGAACAGATACGAGGCGTTCGTCTCCAGGTTCACACACGATTCAACGGCCATTGAAGGGAACACGCTGACATTGCAGGAAACGACGGCCCTCCTCTTCGAGAGGATCGCCCCTTCATCGAAAGAGATGAGGGAGATCTCCGAGGTCATCAACCACAGGGAGGCCTTCGATCAGATCCTATCATACGAGGAGTACATCTCAAGGGAGCTCATTCTCAAACTCCACACCCTTGTGATGAAGGGAACGCTCGGAGGCAACCTCGAATCGCAGTTGGGGCGATACAGGATGGTGCAGGTATTCATAAGGGGAGTCGAATGGATCCCACCTGCTCCAGAGGATGTCCCACTGGACATGAAGGAGCTCCTCTCCTGGTACACGAGAAATAAGAACAAACTCCACCCTCTGGTCCTCGCCTCCTACTTCCACATCGGCTTCGAGACGATCCACCCCTTCGTTGACGGCAACGGCAGGGTTGGGAGGCTTTTATTGAACCTCATTCTCCACAGATACGGTTTTCCAATGGTGAACATTCCAAACAGGAGGAAGCTGGAATATTACTACTGTCTATCAAAGGCCCAGAACGATGAGGATCTTCGCCCATTCGTTGTTTTCATGCTGGACCTTATGAGATCAACGGATCTTCAATTCTAAGATTTTTATCCAATAGCTCGGGGGCCATTATCAACGATATCATTGCCTTGACCGATAATATTCCATATCATCAGGCAAGGAACCCGATCTGGAGGCCTATTAATAACTTGTTCGTAAATATATTTATATATATTAGGATATTATATTATCCACATGAACCTGGAATTGATCGAACGGATCCTTAACCTTCCAGAATCACAGTTTAACGCTCTTTTCAAACCCAAACAACAACTGGTACTGGGGAAGATCCTATCTGGAGAGGAACTGGACGATAATGAGAAACGATACCTGAGAGGAGATATTCGAAACAAGATCGATATTCTAACATTGCTCCTTGATGAGGACAAACGACCTGCATTGCAGAATTTCACGGATGGGTTGGAGAACTATTATATCTCGGGATATGAGGCATTGAAGCATAATGGCTATGGATGGTATTTCAATACAAAGAGGATCTTGATATATAACACCAGAATGGAAGGCACATTCCACATCCCCGGCAAATTGATCATTGCGAAAAGGGTGAAGAGCCTGAGAAATAGAGGTTACAAACGAGATAGGGAAAAGGGGATCATATATGCGGATAACGAACAGATACTCAAAGATGCAAGATCGGAGGGCGATGAAGCCCTGGTTAGAGAATGCATGTCACATATCAGAAGATACGGGGAGATGTTCATTAACGAACCCAAGAGGTTTCTGGATACGGAGAAAACACCCGAGATCGATCCGGGAGACTTCGGGGTGTGAATATGTCGGCGATCATGGATGTCCTGAACTGTTTCATCGAAGAGGCCAGCAGATCGAACCCTCATTCATTGGTCCTGAAGGGAGGTACGGCACTATCCCACCATCACCTGAAAGGCCATAGGGATTCCGAGGATCTGGATTTCGATGCCCCTGAACCTGAAAGGGAAAATGTCGATCGCATCGTCACCTGGATCAAGGATATCCTGAAGAAGATCCGGAGTGAGGGGAAGATCAAAGGATTTGAGATAACTAGATCGACATTCGCAAAGACGGATAGATACCACATGAAGATCAGTATATCAACCCACAGGGAACACCACACGAAGATCGATATCGATTTCGGGGAGATCAGGGGGCCTCTGGAATATGAAGGGGAGCTGGGTTTTTACACAAAGGAGAGGATGCTTATCTCGAAACTTCTGACCTATCGCTCCAGGAAGACCCTGAAGGACATATATGATATTCACTTCCTCCTGAAGGTTGTGGACCAGGATCTGTATGATAACCGATCTGCCCTTTTCGATCTGGTGGAGGATGTGATCGAAATGCTGGAGAATGAGGAGTTGGAGAAGAACTACAGGCAGGCATTCATGAACGCGGATATGAGGTTCAAATACCTGAAGGAACGTGATCTGACCAACTTCAAGGATAGAACGATCAGGTCCCTGAATATCTTCAGAAACCAGTTAGGGAGATGAGAGCTCATCACCTACCCGAGAGATCATGAAATTGAGCATTACCCGCACATGGAGTGCTCGATCGCCTTCTCCGGACAGGCATTCACACAGGCACAACAGGAGATACATTTCTCGATATCCACGCAAATGGACTTCCCACCCTCGAGCTCCAGGATCTTCATGGGGCACGCCTCCACGCATTCACCTGATCCGGTGCACTTCTCGTGGCTGATCTTCAACACTACTTCCCCGTGTTTGTAAACCGTCTTCATGGTCTCACTTCCACCCTCATATCATGAAGTGCACATAAGGACCTTGTGGTA
>CBDVER010000332.1:0-2735 GCA_965373055.1 uncultured Thermoplasmata archaeon | reverse complement strand
ATACTTCCTTCAACAAATTGTGCTGGGTTCTTTTATTTAAGAGATCAACCGGGTGTGACCCTAAATAAACGATCAGGAGAATCCACAATTCTCCAATGATTTTAATTTAGGTTTATACTTTGCTTAGCTCTTAAATTAAAAAAAAAGGCCCCGATATAAGCCGGGGCCGAGGTGTTGTCCTTTTGAACCCTATCAAAGGTTTTTCTTCTCACCGCAGAGTGGGCACTCTGCTGACGTCGCGCCTAGAGGCACCTCGATGGACGATCCGCAAAGGTCGCAGCTGGTCATTGTTGGCTGTGCTGGTGCGGTATCTTCTGCAGGTGGTGCCCCTCCCGGGAGAGCCGCTGTTGCCGTGAGCTCCTCGGGCGATGGTATCGCTCCGGCTGCCTTCGGTTCTTTGGTTGTGGTCCTTCTTCTGCGCACGGATCTCTCCACCTTTGGAGCAGCAGGTGCAGGTGTCACTGGCGCCGATGCTGTTTCCGGGGCCGAGATGGGTGGTGCAGCCTCCTCTGTGGTATCTGGTGCTGGGGCCTCTTCCTTCTCCGTCGGTGCAGGCAGTGATGGTGTCTTGATAAGCTCCTCCGCCCTCCCGGCGGCATTTATATTGGTCACGTGCTGTGCCGCAACTGGTGGCAGCGTCATCCCGAACTCCTTGACCGATGGCAGCAGTGTGGATTCGATGCCGGTAAGCGCCTCGTATCTCTCGACCAGCTTTCCTTCCATGATGACCGTCCTCTCGATCCTGTTCTTTTCCTGAAGGGATCTTCTCTTCATGACGAGCATCGCCCCGAGGAATATTATCAGCGCCGCCAGTATGATGATCCCGTAGAATACCTGCCAGTACGTGAGCTCGTCCTTGGTCTCATCGACCCTGGTCACCTTGCTGTTGAGGGGCTCCGGGTCCAGTTTATCGTTCACGCCATCCCTGTCCGAGTCGGCCAGTTTGGGATCTGTGCCCTTTTTAATCTCCTCGGTGTCCAGCAGTCCATCGTTGTCGTCATCATCGTCGGTTCCATCCGGGACACCATCTCCATCGGTGTCCACCTCATCTGGATGCAATTTCACGTAGATGGATATTGTATCCATTATGGTGAACGTGCCGTCGCTGACATAGAGTGTAATCACGTGTGTTCCCTCTCCCAGGTCCCTTGCGTCCATGGAGAAGGATTCGGCCTCGCTGATGACGCTCTTGTTTGCCAGTATCCATGAGAAGAAAATAACATCGTTCTCATCCGGGTCCTTGCTATCCTCTGCCGAGAACTCGATCCTCTCCTGCGTATTGAAAACCTCTTCCATTCTCGGTGTGGAGATGATGGCAGTCGGTGGGTTGTTGGGAAGTCTGGGAACGATGATGATCGGAATATCTTCCGAGTAGGTATATCCGTTCCCGGCGACGTCCATCGCCCTCCATCTGATGTAATTGGTGGAGCCCGGTTCGAATAGCATTGGCGTTACTGTCTCTGCGACGATCTCCCTTTCATCGGTGATGATCATGGCCGATATCCATCCTCCGTAGTTCTGCAGCCCATTTCTCGCATAGGAGTACTGTATGGACGATCCGTCCACGTGGCTCAGGAGGTCGGTTATTAAGATGGAAGCCTCCACAATGTTGTTTTTCTGTACATCAACTGGCATTGCGTCGGAGTAGGTAAGTTTGGTAATGTCCACCCATACGTTTGATGGGTTCTTGCTGATCGCCTCCTGCTCCTTGATCATTCTGAACTCCACGAGAAGCTCCTCTTTCTCGTTGGGGTCCAGTGTGGTGTTCGCCTCGAGGAGTGCCTCATACTCGAGTACCGGTCCCTCGACATCGACGATGGTCGTAACGCCCATATTGTCTGCCTGATCTGCAACCCTCCACCAGAGGTAGTTGTTCTTTCCCTCCTTGACCTCTATCAATACGGATAGAGTTGTCCTGACCAGTTTCCCGCCGTTTGCCTTTTCATCCATTATGCGGGTGGAGATCACATTGTAGCTGGCTGAGGTCCATCCCTCCTCGGGTGCAGCCGATAGCTCCTGGTCCACCACCGTATACTCCAACGTGTTCAGGTCGAGTGAAGGTGCCATCAATGAGAGCTTATCATCCATGATGGAGATCTCCACGGTCAACTCTTTGCTGTTGAACCACACTCCTCCTTGGTATGATGGGTAGTGTTTCTCTATTGAGGGTGCCTCCGTATCGATGACCAGCGTTCTCATCACGCTTCTTCCCCGGTTTCCGAGCATATCTATGGCCCATATTTCAAGTGTATAGGGTCCGATATCCACGAAGTCGTCGAATGTGAGGAATTTATCATTTGTCACGCCCTCATTATTGTAGGCGAATCCCTCCGGGTCCTGTGGTCCGTTTACTATATAACCGTAGGATTTGACCCCGACCTGTTTGTCAAACGCACCGTCCCAGGTGACGAACACCTCTGGGTCGTTATCCCATCTTCCCTCCGGGTCCAGGAGCGAATCGGCCCTGAACTGAACGTTCAACGGGATATCTGGTCCCTCCATGTCAAAGACGACGTAGAACGATGGAATGATGGTCTTCGCCTGGGAATACGGGGCGGAGTACTCGGTCATGATGATGGACATCTCGAAGAAATACTCGCCCGATTTCAGGGTGTCCACTGGTAGGTCGAGCTGAATCGGTTCCCCCCTTTTCGCGTGGATGTCGAACACCCTGTCGTAGTTGTCGAGCAGCCTGATGAAGTAGAAGTCGGGGTGGGCCGGGACATCGGTATCCT